>NZ_JBWYIT010000014.1:0-60994 GCF_056779875.1 Acinetobacter sp. ANC_7634
TGCGCGTTTGGTGACGACTGCACTGAATCAACTTGAAGCAACTGGTGGCAAATATGCATTGTGCTCTATGTGTATCGGTGTGGGTCAAGGCATCGCTTTAATTATTGAACGTGTTTAACTATTAAAAACCCCCTCCCTTTTATCAAGGGAGGTCGGGAGGGATTCTATGCCTACTTTTTCTTCAAATGATGCGCAAATCAATTATCAAACTTTTGGTGATTCAAGCAAGCCTGCTCTTGTTTTCTCTAACTCTTTAGGGACAAATTTCAGCATGTGGCAATCACAAATTGAGTTTTTTAAAGCTTCTCATTATGTGATTTGTTATGACACGCGTGGTCATGGTGCATCAGACGCGCCTCAAGGTCCATATACCATTGATCAACTTGGTCAAGATGTGGTGAATTTACTCGACCATTTAAATGTTGATAAAGCTGCATTCTGTGGTATTTCGATGGGTGGTTTGACAGGCCAATGGTTAGCGATCAATCATCCTCAACGCTTTAGTCATGTGATTGTGTGTAATACCGCCGCTAAAATTGGCAATGAAAATGCTTGGAATGATCGTGCCGTATTGGTTCGTGAACAAGGTTTAGCACCGATTGCATCAACGGCTGCAGGTCGTTGGTTTACAGATCCCTTTATCCAAAGCAACCCAGCAGTGATTGAAAAACTTTCAAACGACTTAGGAGCTGGCAGCCCTGAAGGTTATGCAAGCTGCTGTGAAGCTTTGGCTAAGGCGGATGTACGTGAACAACTCAAACAGATTTCGATTCCTGTATTGATTATTGCAGGTCAACAAGACCCTGTGACCACTGTGGCAGATGGTCAGTTTATGCAAGCAGCGATTGCGGGTAGTCAACTTGTTGAGATTAATGCTTCGCACATTTCGAATGTTGAACAACCACAGGCGTTTAACCAGGCTGTGGCTGAATTTATTCAGGCTTAAGTTCAGAACAACTTAAACCTGAACTCAGGAAACATCACTTGTCACGGGTGACTCATCTTGACGCTTTGCCAGATTGCTCCACCAGTCTGGTTTTTTTTATGCCCTAGACTTCAATCATTTATTCAGTAAATTTTAAGAAATAAAACCTAATCTCAGCGTAGTTAAATATTAGAACTCATCGTATGCGCTACACATCTATCATTCAGCAATGGAAAAAACCAACGATAAGCCTAGCACTATTCAATTTAGTACTCTCAGTATGGGTTGGCATTGGTTTAAATATTGCGTTCTACAAACAACTTACTTCACTCACACCTTATCAAGGTTATCCAGCAATTCTTTTTTTACTAGGCTCAACTGTTTTAATCACAGCCGCTTATTTTTTTATTTTCAATCTTATTCATTGGAGATCGAACGTAAAGATATTTGCAGGTATCTGGATTGTATTAGGCGGTATGTCCGCATATTTTGTAAATAATTTAGGCATTATTATCAATGCTGATCAGATTCAAAATCTGATGCAAACCAATACGATGGAAGCACTTGATCTGATAAATATAAGATTAGTTGTTTGGGTCCTATTTTTTATTTTGGTTCCTCTTTATTTTATTTATTGGGTGAATATCAAAAAATCAACGTTTTCTCATACCCTTTGCAGGAAAATGTTACACAGTGCAATCAGTTTAGTTTTAGTGTTAGGTTGCGCTTATTTATATTATGTTGACTATGCAGCTATTTTTAGAGAAAACAGAGAGTTGAAAGGGATGATCAGTCCTCAAAACGTCGTTGCAGCGTCCTTCAGTTATTATAAACATCTTCAACCTCCCAAAAATACGACTATTCACCCCTACGGACGTGATGCACACCAATTTATTCAAACGGCGACCCATCAAACTCCAAAACTGATGGTTTTAGTGATAGGAGAAACAGCACGTGCAGAAAGTTTTCAGTTGAATGGATATGATCGAGCTACAAATCCAGAATTACGCAAATTAAATATAATCAATTTTCGTAACGTCAGTTCCTGTGGTACTGCAACGGCGGTATCCGTACCTTGTTTATTTTCTGGTATGACTCGACAAGCATATACAGAAAAAGTCGCAAGACAACGGGAGAACTTACTCGATATTATTCAACGCGCGGGCTACAAAGTAACGTGGATCAATAACAATTCAGGATGCAAAGAGGTTTGTAATCGGGTTGAGCGTTATGAAATTCCCGAATCTATTCGTAAGCAATGGTGCGATTCTAAGGGTGAATGTAAAGATGAAATATTGATTGATAGCCTTAATGCCTATATTCAAGCCATTCCCAAAAATGATAAAACGCCAAGACTTATCGTACTCCATCAAATGGGAAGTCACGGCCCAGCTTACTATAAACGGTCCACTCATCAATACACACCCTTTCAGCCGACCTGTAACACCAGCGCAATTCAGGGATGTAGTCAACAAGCTCTGATCAATACATATGATAATTCAATTGTATATACAGACCATATTCTCGCTTCGACAATCAATTTATTAAACAAACAAACTCAATTTCAATCCGCTTTATGGTATTTATCAGATCATGGTGAATCCACGGGTGAACATGGAATGTATTTACATGGCGCCCCTTATCAAATTGCACCATCACAACAAACTCATGTTCCGATGATCATGTGGTTTTCAACAGCATGGCGAAAACATCAAGCGTCAACTGTACGATGCATTGAATCTCGGAAAAATGATGTACTAAGCCAAGACAATGTCTTTCACACCATGCTAAGTTTATTAAATATTCATACTACAACATTACAACCCGCATTAGACCTCAGCCAACAATGCAAACCTCAATTATAGAACAGAGCCTAATATGAATAAAATCCTGATGATTGAAGATGACTTTATGATTGCAGAGTCATCTCAAAAGTTGCTCCAATATCAATCATTTGAAGTAGTCTGGGTCAATAATGGCATCGATGGCTTAAAACAATTAAATCAACAAGCATTTGATTTAGTGCTGCTCGATCTTGGATTACCTATGATGGATGGCATGCAAGTACTCAAACATCTTCGCTCACTATTTCCTTCAATTCCTGTACTCATTATTTCAGCAAGAGATCAACTTCAGCACCGTATCGATGGATTAAATCAAGGCGCTGATGATTATCTAGTAAAACCATACGAGTTTGAGGAGTTATTAGCGCGTATTCACGCCATACTCAGACGTGCATCTCAACAAAATACACCCCAGATAAAACAAATTTTAGAATTTGGCGGACTCAGGTTAGATCTTGAACAACATATCGCGAGTTTTGAAAATCAGACGGTTGAGTTTTCAAACCGTGAGTGGGCTTTATTAATTCCACTCTTAACTTATCCAAATAAGATTTTTTCGAAGTCTAATCTTGAAGAAAAACTGTATGATATTGAAAATGAAATCAGCAGTAATACCATTGAAGTCTATATTCATCGCATACGCTCAAAATTAGGTAAAAATTTTATTCGTAATGTGCGAGGATTAGGTTATCGGCTAGGTCAGCCTACACCATAAAACAAGAATTGATACATGACGCAACCCTACTCTTTACAAAAGCAACTTGTTGTATTTACATCAATTTTTAGTGTGGTAATGGGATGTATATTGGTTTTTTCAGCCTATAGAACAGCTTTAGAAGAAACAAATGAAATACTTGATGCTCAGCTGAAAAATCTGGCAGAGCGCGTTGCAAAATTTAATCCAGATCCTATAAAGAGTAAATTTTCACATTTAAAACAGTACCATGAAGAAGATTTATTTGTAGATGTTTGGGCCTATGACCAACAATCACATTTACACGAAAAGTTTAAACAGTTGGTTGAGCCAGTTGCTAAGTCAGGTTTTTATCATCACACTAATCATTATGGTAAATGGCATACCTATGTGATTCCATTGAAAACTGTTCAAGTCCAAGTGAGCCAACAAGACTCTGTTCGACAAGCTTTAGCCATAGAGCTCGCAATCAACATGTTTTTACCTTATTTAATCATTATGCCTTTCGCGATTTATGGCTTAGGTTTTATAATTAGAAGAAATTTTGCTCCATTTGAGCAATTTAAATCCGAATTAAGTACACGTAAACCAAATGAGCTGACCGTAATTGACCCTCAACAGTACCCTATTGAGCTAGTACCCAGCATTCAAGCGATCAATCAATTATTTCAAAGGATCTCTGATGCCCAACAAGAACAAAAACAATTTATTGCAGACGCCGCTCACGAATTAAGAACACCAATTACAGCATTAAATCTTCAAACTAAAATTTTACTCAAAGAGCTCCCCCATCACGAATCGTTAATCAAAATGAATAATGGTTTACATCGAACTCAGCATTTGGTCGGACAGCTTTTAAATCTCGCTCAACAAGATTCATTGAATGCCAGTAACGAGAAAAAAATGAGTATTCGGTTAGATGAACGTGCTTATCAATCTATTGAACAATTGATTCATTTAGCCTTAGCCAAAGAAATCGATTTAGGTATGGAACGTTATGAACACGTTCAAATTATAAATTACTCATCTGCTATAGATTCAATATTAACCAACTTAATAGAGAATGCGATTAAATACACGCCTCCCAATGGCATCATTAATGTTTCGACATTTCAAGAGAATGATATAGCGATCATTCAAGTGGAAGATAGTGGCCCAGGAATTTCAGCAGATCTCTATGAACGTATTAAAAAAAGATTTTATCGAGTTGAGCAACATCAAGAAATTGGTAGTGGCTTAGGTTTATCAATTGTTGAAAAAGCGGTAGAACGTATGGGGGGTAATCTTATCTTTGATCGCAGCCCTCAATTAGGTGGTTTATTGGTGAGAGTGGAAATTAAACTACATTAATTGCTTAGGCTAATTTAACCTTATCTTTTAGACTAAATATTACGACATTGAACATCCAAATCAACCAACCTGTCCAAAGATTATGACTAAAAAAATGTGCACCTCTAAGCATTTGCGTCCATCCCATAAGCATTCCCAAGAGAATTGCACTCAATAAGTAAAATTGAGCTAATTTGCTTTTTTTGCTCCTGAACACAAAATACCCACTCAATAATGCAAAACCTGCAGAAGCATGACCTCCAGGAAAACAATGCCCAACTTTACTACTGAGACTCCAGACAACTGTCATTCCCTGAGGTTGAGCTGCATCCCATGGACACATCAAGTTCGACTGTGATTTGAACAACGCTATTAAAATAATTGAAATTAAAGCAACTGCAAAAATTGTGATGTAATTTTTAGAGGTTTCCAAACGTTGATTTCTCGATTTGGGATGAGCAACCATGACTGCAGATATCAGCATACTGCAGTACATCGCGATTAGCACATATTTAACCCATTCATGCCCGACCACACTTGGCCAAAATGCATCTTTTAAATAGAACACTCCTTTTGAATTTAAGCCTAATTGAATCAATTTCATGTCGACTGCACCATGTACTGGAAATAGATTGACCAAAATGAAATAGCTCAAGATTAAGGCGAAACATTGCTTGCGATAGAAAAAACTCATACGAATACATCGAATAAAAATGTATTTAAATCAATCAGGCTTAAAACTTTCTGAACGATTTGACATCAAATAGACTTTTATACTGCATAACGATATGCTTAAACCAACCTGAGTTGGGTTTTAAAAATAAAAAAGTGTTAAGGAAAACCACGATGCAAACTCAAGAATTACTTATTCCGAATGGCAACTATCAAATCCAAGCGGATTTTTATATGCCAGTGCCGATCACAAAAGATTCTAGTATCATCATTATGGCTCATGGCTTGGGTGGAGAAAAAAGCTGTGGCTTAAACTCTTTCGCTGAAGCTTATGCTGAATTGGGATATAACGTATGCGTATTTGATCATTCTGGTTTTGGATTAAGCAGTGGTCCTGTTCAGCATCTTGTTGATAAAAATAGTCAACTTCAGGATTGGAAAGTCGTTATCGACTATATTCAAACCCGATTCTACATCTCGAAAAAAAATATCATTTTATGGGGGTATTCGTTCAGTGGTGCGCATGTTCTAACATTAGCAAGTGAACACACCTTTAAAGCAGTGATCTCTAATTTTCCACACGTTGATGGTTTAGCGAGCTTGACGCTGTATCCGAAAAAATATTTATTGCCTGCAACCATGATTGCATTACAAGATTTAGCCCTAGCAAAAATAGGTAGAGTCAAAACCATGCCTGTAGTTGCAAAAGATCGGTTTGCTATTTTGGCGGGTGAAGATTGCTATGATGCCTATTATCGACTGATCCCAGATGGGATGCATTGGAAAAATGCTGTACCAGCTCGAATCGTTGCAACTATTGGTTTATACCGACCAACAATGATCGTTCATAAAATTCAATGCCCTGTTTTTGTGTCAGGTGCGGAACTAGATTCACTTATTCCTATCAAAGCAACACGTAAACTCGCACAAAAACTAAAACAAGGTGAATATCGTGAGTTCGTCTGCGGTCACTTCGATCTATTCCATTCGCCCGTTTTTGATCAACTCATCGCAGCGCATCAACATTTTTTGGAAAAACTAAAATAAACTTTTAAAGTTGGTAGTTATATCCCTTACTGCTTAAGTAAAATTCACTGATGAAATGGCATTCTTTTAGAATGTCATCAGTGACTTGTTGATGCTGATAGTAGCTGTGTTTCATTAATGAAAAAACCATTTCAACCAAATACACCGCTTCCTCTTTTCTATTCAATTTCAGCGGATGTACTTTCTGCTCAAATACCGCTTGTAAATCATGAGCAATCTTCTCAATGACGATTTCCTGTAAATTAAAACCATCAACATGTACTGGCCCACCCAAAATCAAAATACTTGCAGCAGGATTTGAATTGTAGAACTCAGCCACCTTAGAAATTAGATCAAAACAAATATCACGTGTTGACCAAGTTTGATAGCACTCATTTTTAAACAAAACATAGGCCTGCAGTTCATCTAAATAACGTTTTACCAATATGCTGAACAAATGATTAACTGTTGGAAAGTATTGATAAATCGTAATCTTAGGAAGATCGGACTGTGCTGCAATTTCGGGAATAGTACAGTGATTGATGCCTTGTTCTTCTAATATTTTCTTTGTTGTTTCTAGTACAAGTTCTAACCTTGCTTTACTTCTTTTTTGTACAGGAAGCTTAATTTCATCAAAAAGCATTTAAAAAAATCCCCTGTCTTGCTGTTTAAAAATAAATCGATTATAGTCATAAAACCAACTATAGTTGGTTATGAATAAAAAGAACATCATTCAAGGATATGAATATGAACACAGTCTGTATCATTGGTGCAGGTCCGTCAGGAATTACGGCTGCTAAAAATTGTCAACAAAATGGTATTGCATACGATATCTTCGAGAAAAATGACAAAGTCGGTGGGAATTGGGTGTTTAATTCTAAAACTGGTCATTCTTCAGTCTATGAGAATACACACATTATTAGCTCGCGTACAATGTCTGAATATGAAGATTATCCAATGCCAGACAGTTACCCTGATTATCCACGACATGATCATCTACAGCAGTATTTTGAAAATTATGCCAAACATTTTGGTGTATATGACAAGATTAAATTTCATCACACCATTCACCATATTCATAAAAATGAAAATAAAAAATGGGTGGTGGATTACACCGATGATCAAGGTAAAGAACAACAGAAAATATATGACTATTTAATGGTTGCAAATGGTCATCACTGGAAACCGAAATACCCTGAGTATGAAGGTGAATTTACTGGCAAGTGGATGCATTCACATGATTTTAAAGGTGTAAATGACGACTGGCGTGGAAAGAAAATTTTAGTCATTGGTGCAGGTAATTCAGGCTGTGATGTTGCCGTAGAATCAGCACGTGTCTCAAAAGATGTGTATATATCGATGCGCAGTCCACAATGGTTTGTTCCAAAATTTATGTTTGGACATCCCGCAGACATACTCGTCAAGTCAATGGAAAAACTTCCGCCCAAAATGCGCCAAAAAATTCTGACCAAATTGGTAAAAGCATTCAGTGGAAATTACGCAGATTTTGGCTTGCCTGTAAATGACAAACCGATGCTGACACAACATCCAACGGCGAACTCTGACTTCATTGACTATGTGCGTCACGGTAAAATCAAACCAAAACCAGCGATCAAGCGTCTCAATGGTAAAATTGTAGAATTCGTCGATGGTACTCAACAAGAGTTTGATATTATTTGTTGTTGTACTGGTTTCTGGACCGTCTTCCCTTTCTTCGATAAAGATTTTATAGATTTCCAACATGCTGAAAAATTACCGCTTTACCGTAAAATGATGCATGCAGAACATGACAATCTTTATTTCATTGGTTTATTCCAGCCACTAGGTTGTATTTGGCCAATTTCAGATCATCAAGCCAATTTGGCATGTCAGGAAATCTTAGGAAAATATAAACGTCCTGCTGATATGAAAAAAGCGATTCAGCATGAGTTAGATCATCCACATTACAACTTTGAAGGCGGTCAACGTCATGCAGCAGAGGTTGACTATAATGACTTCCGCGCTGAACTCGTGTCAGACCTTAAAACTGCTGGTGTCATCATTCCAGAGCGTAAACCTTTGGTTTCAATCCGTAAATTAGTTGGTTCTTTACTGACTGCATAATTTAGTGTATTTCTAGGTCATCAGTGAGTGTTACGTTAATCGTGAGCACTCACCTTACATAAATATAATCAACTCAAAATAAAAACTTAAATGATCAATAGCAGGAGCTTTGCATGCACGGACGTATGATGTTTCAACCTTTATTAATCAGCAGTTTACTAGAACATGCTGCTGAATTTCATAAAGACACCCTGATCGTTTCAAAAAACACCGATGGCTCACTTTACGAAACCAATTGGGGCGATGTATCGGATAATGCTAAACGTGGTGCAAAGGCATTAAATGAACTTAAACTCATTCACGGCGATTGTATTGCAACATTAGCTTGGAACAATCATCGTCATTTAGAGGCTTGGTATGCTATTTCTGGTAGTGGCTTAATCTGTCACACCATTAACCCAAGATTATTTCCAGAACAACTGATTTTCATTATTAATGATGCACAAGATAAAGCGATTATTTTTGATAAAACATTCCTACCTTTGATTACAGGAATAAAAGCACATATTCCACTGGTGCAACATTTCATCTGCTTAGATGCACCTGATGAAAAGATTCGTCAAGCCTTACCCGAAGTCTTGTTCTACGATGATTTAATTGCGGGTCAAACTGCAGAATATACATGGCCTGAATTTGATGAAACCACTGCTAGTTCACTATGTTATACCTCTGGAACAACAGGCAATCCTAAAGGTGCTCTCTATTCTCATCGCTCAACTGTTCTTCACAGTTTAGCGGCCAGCTTACCTGACTCACTCAATCTGTCAGCCAAAGACATTATTTTACCTGTAGTTCCGATGTTTCACGTTCATGCATGGGGAACACCTTATGCCGCAGCGATGGTAGGTGCTTCAATTATATTACCAGGGCCGGGTCTTGATGGTGAGAGTCTAGTTAAACTCATTGATCAATATGAAGTGACTGTTGCACTTGGTGTTCCTACCATTTGGCAAAGCTTGTTGGTCGCTGCAAAAGCAATGAACAGTTCACTGACCTCTTTAAAACGTAATGTGATTGGTGGCTCGGCTTGCCCACCTAGCATGTTAGCCACATTCCGTGATGTATATGATTGTGAAACCATTCATGCATGGGGGATGACTGAAGCTAGTCCACTTGGCACTGCCAATCAATTCAAAGCTAAACATAAACAACTTTCTCAGGATCAACAAGCAAAACTACGTCTTTCCCAAGGTCGCCCGCCGTTTGGAGTCAGGATTCGTTTAGTGTCTGAAGAAATAGGAACCGATCTTGTTCCACATGATGGTGAGACTATTGGTAATTTACAAATCAAAGGACATTGGATTGTTGACAAATACTTTGGTCAGTCCGACTCACCATTGACCAGTGATGGATGGTTTGATACTGGAGATATTGCGTCTATAGATGCTGATGGCTATCTGCATATTAGTGATCGTGCCAAAGACTTGATTAAATCTGGTGGAGAATGGATCTCTTCTGTAGAGCTTGAAAATATCGCAATGGGTCACCCAGAAATTGCGATGGCTGCGGTCATCGCAGCACAACATCCAAAGTGGGATGAAAGACCTGTCTTAATCGCCGTTAAACATCCTAATAGTCAAATCACTGAACAACAACTCATTGATTACTATGCTGATAAAATTGCTAAATGGCAAACTCCAGATAAAGTGATTTTTGTCGATGCCATACCGCTTAGCGGCACTGGAAAAATGCTAAAAAGAAAACTTCGCGAAGAATATGGACATGTATTAATGTGAGTTCAGGTTAATTTCTCAACTCACTCATACTAACTAAATAAAGCTGTAACTGTACATCAGTTACAGCTTTATATTTAAGCCATTACGAATAATTAAATTAGCAGTATCACGACCTGACAGATATGCACCATGCACAGTGCCTGCATAATCGGTATGACAATGTTCACCTGCAAAATATACTTGCGCTGGATGCTCTTTTTTAAAGATCTCTACATCATCTTTAGTATGTTCAACTTTTGGAAAACTAAATGAACCTAAACTAAACGGATCACTTCCCCAGCGGGTAATTATGATGTTCTGAATTTCATTGGAGTGCATGCAAATCTTCAATATTTTCTTGATATATTCATGCACCTGTTGATCCGTTGCTTGATCAACCCATTCTGACTTTGTACCTCCAACGAGAAGTAGATAAGTCGGTTTATTATATAAACGACTAAAATCTAAAATACTATACAGCTCACGCTCATCCCAAAAAAATGCCGTATTGTGTTTAAGTGCATTCCCATTAAATTCTAGAGCTTTTGAAAATTGTATAAATATTTTATTGAAAGATCCAAAACCCAGCTTTTGAATCGATCGGACTAATCCACTAGGCAAAGGCGGCTCAAACTTAATTTTATCTTGCTTTAAAATACCGAGTGGAACTGTCACCACAACTTGAGAACCTGTGTAAAGCTGTCCACATGCTGTTTTTATCTGCACTTGATGAGAGTCATGATCGATTTCAACAATATCTGCATTCGTATGAATCTCTAAATCAGTAGCCAGAACTTTAACAATCTGTTCATAACCTTTTGGAAATATCACTTCATCGCCTGAGAAGTAGCCTTCAAAATCCATAAAATTATGGGCTAATTGCTCTAAATCAGTCGCAAAAGGATCATTGGCAAGCCTTGAGTAATACTGCTTAATTTTTTGTGTGATGACGTCTCGATCAAAATAATGAAGTTGAAAACGTATCGTTCCTAAAACATTCTCAAGTTGCTCAAAAGCGGAGATATCCTGCTCTTTTGATTTATTTTGAAAAACCTTCTGAACATCACGAAGGCATTTTTCAAATTCTAAGCTCTCTTGTTCGGTAAATGGCTGACCATTGGCATGAAAATAATCCACTTGATCATAATTAAAAACTTGAGTATTGATCCGATTGGACTCTGCAATTTTCCATATCGGATTATTATCAATACCATGTATCCATGATGCACCAAGGTCAAAACAATGACCATCAATGTTTTGTGTATGTATTCTCCCACCTATACGATCACGTGCTTCTAAAACAACAACATTAAATCCTGCTGATTTTAAATGCTGAGCACAACTTAATCCTGCAACACCAGCGCCGATAATATAAATAGGATGATTAAAGTCGTTCATTCATTTTTTTATTAGAAAAAATTCGCTTAAAGATATCGCGTTCAAAACTGTGAAAATAGTCGTGTGATGTAATAAATTTAAAATGATTGGTAACTTAAGAAGAGTTAAAAATTGTTTTAATCGAATAAATCACAAAAAAACGGCCATGAAGACCGTTTTTTTAGAATGCTTTGATTTTCTCGTTAATCTGCTGAGATATCTTCAAATAAAACTGAAGATAAATAGCGCTCTCCAGCATCAGGTAAAATCACCACTATGGTTTTACCGGCATTTTCAGGACGTTGAGCAAGTTCATGAGCGGCCGCAAATGCTGCACCACTTGAAATCCCCACAAAAATCCCTTCTTTGATTGCAGATTGACGAGCAAAATCAATTGCAGTTTGATTTTCAATCGCGATAACTTCATCCACCAAATCTAAATCTAGGTTCTTAGGAATAAAGTTTGCACCAATGCCTTGGATTTTATGTGGTCCCGGAGTCAGTGTTTCGCCACGCTTCGCTTGTCCAATAATTGGTGAGTCTGCTGGTTCAACTGCAACTGAGTAAAGGGCTTGATTTTTAACTTTCTCAAAATAACGCGAAATACCAGAGATCGTACCTCCCGTACCTACACCAGCCACTAAAATATCAACCTTACCACCCGTTGCTTCAAAAATTTCAGGTCCAGTTGTAGTTTCATGAATGGCAGGATTTGCTGGGTTTTCAAATTGCTGAGGTAAATAATAAAGCTCTGGGTTCTCAGCAACTAAACGTTCTGCTTCTTGAACAGCACCATTCATCCCTTTAGCTGGATCGGTTAATACTAAATGAGCACCCAATGCTTTGAGTACTTTACGGCGCTCGATACTCATACTTGCAGGCATAGTCAGTGTGATGTCATAACCTTTAGCAGCAGCAACAAAAGCTAGCGCAATCCCTGTATTACCACTCGTCGGTTCAACAATATGCATGCCTGCTTTAAGCACACCACGTTGTTCTGCATCTGCAATCAAAGCAGCACCAACACGGCATTTTACTGAAAATGCTGGGTTACGTGCTTCGACTTTGGCAAGAACTGTAGCCCCACCCTGTATTACACGATTAATGCGAATGAGCGGTGTATTACCAATCGCTTCAGCGTTATTACTGTATACCGCGATTCCACGATTAGAAGTTTGTGGAAATTGAGTCTCTGTGGTCATGAACAATCCTTATATTCATAAAACAATACTTTTATCATAATCCTTTTTCATTTTAGATATATAACCATTTGTAGGATTTTCATATAAGATAAAATGAATAGGTTATTCTAAATATGAAATTATCACTTTACTGCTTTTAATCCATAAAAATTAGACATTTGACAGAAAGTTCTTAAATTTTGATAACCAGCCTGAAGGTATAGATTCTTCATCTCTTTCACTGTCATTAAATTAAAGTCATCATGTATTCTTTCCAACATGACCTGACTTTGTTTTTCACTTAATCCTATTTTTGTCACCAAATTTTTTAATACTAACTGATCATTTGGTTCTTCGAATTGCATCAGATCGAAACTCAGAACCACGCCATCTGGTTTCAAAGCATGGTAAATATCACCTAAAAAACTCTTTTTGCATGCATGTGAAACAAAATGAAAAACCAAAATACTCAATACTGCATCAAAATTTTCAGGATATTTCTGGAGCACCGTCGTGTCACCTTGCAGAATTATGACTCGGTGCATTTGCTGCTTAAACTGAACGATCTGTTTTGTTTTTTCAAGCATCGCTGACGATGGATCAAACACAATAAACTCCGCCTTAGGAAAATGATCTAATAAATAATTCAGTTCAAACCCTGTTCCGCACCCGACAATGGCAATTTTAGCTTCTTCTTTGAGATGAGTTTCAAGTAGCGCCAGTATATGTAGATGCATGAGTTCATATCCTGGTATCAGCTGTCTGATATGCACATCGTAGTTTTCTACGATTTTTGGGTGATCAAAATTCTTTGCCATCTCACTCTTCGACTATTTTTAAAATTAAGCCGAGCTTAGTGAACTAAGTTCGGCTTTGTTATTTTCTGCTTAAAGTTAAAAATATCACTCAATGACGATTAAGCACTCTCATCAAAAATATTGAGTTGCTCACGCATATATTCTTGGAGTTTAAACTTCTGAGCCTTACCAGAAGCAGTCATTGGGAACTCTTTAAGAAAATGTACATATCGTGGCACTTTATTATGTGAGATATTGGCTTTGCAGTAATCTTTGATCACTTGTTCAGAACATTCATGTCCTTCATGCAAAATAATACAAGCACATAACTCTTCGCCATATTTCGGGTCAGGAAGCCCAATGACTTGAACATCGCTAACAGCCGGATGTTTATATAAGAAGTCTTCAATCTCTTTAGGGAATAAATTCTCACCTCCCCGAATCACAACATCTTTAATGCGACCTTTGATTTTGATAAAGCCTTCATCATCCATTTCAGCGATATCACCGGTATGCATCCATTTTGCGACATCTACGACTTCTCGGGTTTTTTCTTCTTCATCCCAATAGCCCAGCATGACTGAGTATCCTCGTACACACAACTCTCCGAGTTTGCCACGAGGCACTACTTTACCGTGTTCATCGACTATTTTAATTTCGATATGTGGATGAACTCGACCAACAGTGCTCACTCGTTGTTCTAGCGAATCTATGATCGAACTTTGTGCGCTTACTGGCGCTGTTTCAGTCATGCCATAACAAATCGTGATATCTCGCATATGCATACGCTCAATGACGCGCTTCATGATTTCTTTTGGACATGGACTGCCAGCCATGATGCCTGTACGTAATGTGGTCAAATCAAATTCGTCAAATTGCTCATGATCAAGCATGGCAATAAACATGGTAGGCACACCATAAGCTGCGGTACATTTCTCTTGTTCAATCGCTTTAAGACTATCAAGAGGATTAAATACAGCTGATGGATAGATCATGGTTGATCCATGTGTAATACAGGCAAGATTACCCATCACCATACCAAAGCAATGAAATAACGGTACAGAAATACAAACTCGATCTTGAGAAGTCAGTTTGATTGCCTCTCCCACAAAATACCCGTTATTCAGAATATTATTGTGTGTCAGCATGGTCCCTTTGGGGCTACCTGTCGTTCCGGAGGTAAACTGGATATTGATGGTTTCATCGAATTGAAGACCAGATGCTATCTCATTAAGTTGATCTAACTGCTCTGAAGTCGGTTCAGCCAATAAATCACTAAAGCGATAAAACCCAGTATGTTGTTGATCATCTATTTTGATCAAATACTTTAAATGCGGCAATTTTTCAGCATTTAAAACGCCATTGGTCGTATGTAAAATTTCTGGTGCAATTTGCGTCAAAATTTCTTGATAATTGGTCGTCTTAAAGGTCGATGCAATGATCAATCCTTTGCAAGATACTCGATTGAGTACGTATTCTAGCTCGTAGCTTTTATACGCAGGATTTAAGTTGACCAAAATAATTCCAGCCTTGAAGGCTGCAAATTGTGCGATCGTCCATTCCACACAATTAGGGGACCAAATCGCTAGACGATCTCCCTTTTCTAAACCGATTTTTAATAAACTACATGCAAAAGCATTTACTTTCTCTTGTAACTGCTGATAGGTCAAACGTACATTTTGATGCACACTGACCACAGCATCCTGATCGGCATATTGTAGGCATGCTTGATCAAATTTATGGCCTATGGTCATACCCAATAAGGGTTGCTCACTGGTGCCATAGGCATAACTGAGTCGTAATTGCGTCATTGAATCACACTCCTTGATTCTATTTTTTTATATCAATCCAATATTTCGTTATTAATTACGCGATTACTCGTTTAAACATGACATCCTTTTGTGTGAATTAAATTAATTTTCCTCCTTTGCCTTAACTGCATTGACACAAAAGTCTGCAATTTGCTTAACGAAATAACCTTTATAACCGTCATCAAACATCACATTACGCGATGGATTTAAAGGTTCAATCACAACGAATGTCATCGCACCAACCACGCATAATGCAGCTGTATTTAAATCTTCAAATTCGAACTCACCATTGACCTTTCCTTCGGCAAGAATCTCCTTAATGGATTGTTTTATCAGTTGCTTACTTCTAAAACGTTCATGCTCAATCGTTGGGTCTACGGGCTCAAACATGAGTGAATATGCAAGTTGAGGGCTATTCAGAGCACGTTTTACGAAAGCAGTGACGGCCTTTGTCAACTTCTCAGTCGAAGTCCAATCATTTTTTGCAATCTGATTCAGAATATCGACCTCACCTTTGATGGCCTGTGAAAGCACTTCAATCAAAATCTGATTTTTGTTCTCAAAATAGCGATAGACCAAACCACTCGAGACACCAGATTTATCTGCAATCGCTTGCACTTGTGCATCTTTAAAACCACCACCCGCAATAAGTTCGCGCGCGGATTGCAGTATCGATTGACGATTTTGCTCCATACGCTCTTGCATCAAAGTGGATCTTTTATAACTCATAATTGTTCACCCAATCAACTAAAATGAATTATAAATCATTTTCTGAATCTATATTCACTTTTTAAAAAAATAACTGTATTGTATTTCTCAAGCAAGGACAAAATGCTTCACTGGAAATAAAAATTAAATTTTAGGATGAATGAAAATGAATTTACAGAGTATCGACTTTGGACTAGACGAAACACTAATCGCTTTACGTGATTCTGTAGCTGCATTCTGTGCAAAGGAAATCGCACCTATTGCTCAACAAGTTGATCAAGACAACTTATTTCCAGCTCACTTATGGAAAAAATTTGGTGATATGGGGTTACTTGGACTTACCGTGAGTGAAGAATACGGTGGTGTCAATCTGGGTTATTTGGCTCATATCATTGTCATGCAGGAAATTTCACGAGCATCTGCTTCCATTGGACTTTCATACGGGGCACATTCAAATCTTTGTGTGAATCAAATTAACCGTAATGGTAGCGAAGAACAAAAACAAAAATATCTTCCTAAATTAATTTCTGGCGAATATGTCGGTGCTTTGGCAATGTCTGAACCGAATGCGGGTTCAGATGTCGTGAGTATGAAATTACGTGCTGAAGATCATGGTGATCACTTTGTACTTAATGGCTCAAAAATGTGGATTACCAATGGTGGAGATGCTGACGTGCTGGTGGTTTACGCCAAAACTGACATCAATGCTGGTGCCAAAGGCATGACTGCTTTCATTATTGAAAAAGGCATGGAAGGCTTTAGTCATGGGAGTCACTTAGACAAACTCGGAATGCGTGGTTCAAATACTTATCCCCTGTTCTTTGACAATGTCAAAGTGCCTAAAGAAAACGTGATGGGTGGTGTGGGTAACGGTACAAAAGTGCTCATGAGTGGATTGGATTACGAACGTGCAGTTCTCAGTGGTGGACCACTAGGCATTATGGATGCATGTTTAGATGTGGTCATCCCATACATTCATGAACGTAAGCAATTCGGTCAATGTTTAGGTGAATTCCAACTCATGCAAGGCAAAATTGCGGATATGTATTCTACATGGTTGGCAAGCAAGGCTTTGGTTTATGCCGTGGGTGCAGCATGTGATAAAGCTGATCATGATCGTGGTTTACGTAAAGATGCAGCAAGTGCCATTCTCTACTCAGCTGAAAAAGCAACCTGGATGGCTGGTGAAGCTATTCAAACCCTTGGGGGCAATGGTTATATCAATGATTACAGCACAGGTCGATTGTGGCGTGATGCCAAACTCTATGAAATCGGTGCAGGAACTTCTGAAATTCGACGCATGTTAATTGGTCGTGAGTTATTCAACGAAACCAAATAATTCAAGTTAATACAAGGAAGTCATTGATGAACGAAATTAAAAGTAAAATCAATCCACGTAGTGAAGAGTTTAAAATCAATCAAGCTGCAATGCTTGAATTGGTCGCAGACTTAAAAAAACAAGCTCAAACCATTGCCTTAGGTGGTGGAGAAAAAGCACGTCAGAAGCATTTAGCACGTGGAAAACTATTACCGCGTGAGCGCATTGATCAACTCATTGATGCAGGAACTGCCTTTCTTGAAATTGGTCAACTCGCTGCTTATCAAGTTTATGCTGACGATGTACCAGCCGCAGGTGTGGTTGCAGGTATTGGTCAAGTGCATGGTGTGACATGCATGATCGTTGCCAATGATGCAACAGTTAAAGGAGGTACATATTATCCTTTAACTGTAAAAAAACATTTACGTGCGCAAGAAATTGCTGAACAAAATCATCTTCCTTGTATTTATATGGTCGACTCAGGCGGTGCATTTCTGCCAATGCAGGATGAAGTATTCCCTGATCGCGATCATTTTGGACGAATTTTTTACAACCAAGCACGCATGTCGAGTAAAGGTATTGCACAAATAGCCGTGGTTATGGGGAGTTGTACTGCGGGTGGCGCATATGTCCCTGCCATGTCCGATGAAACAATTATTGTCCGCAATCAAGGTACGATTTTCCTCGGTGGTCCACCTTTGGTAAAAGCTGCAACAGGTGAAGTGGTGACTGCTGAAGACCTTGGTGGTGGCGATGTTCATACCCGTTTATCTGGTGTCGCAGATCATCTTGCAGAAAGTGATGAGCATGCGATTCAAATTGCACGCAATATTGTTCAAAACCTAAATATCGAACCGAAAGCATTTAAGACCGAAATTGAAGAACCACTTTATAGTGCTGAAGAACTCTATGGTGTCATTCCGAGTGACTCACGCAAACCCTTTGACATCCGTGAAGTGATTGCGCGTATCGTGGATGGTTCAAGACTTGATGAGTTTAAAGCTCGTTTTGGTACAACCTTAATTACAGGTTTTGCATCTATCTACGGCATGAAGGTCGGAATCATTGCCAATAACGGAATTTTATTTTCAGAGTCTGCACAGAAAGGCGCGCATTTCATCGAATTATGTACGCAACGCAATATTCCACTGCTCTTTATCCAAAACATCACAGGCTTCATGGTCGGTCGCCAATATGAAAATGAAGGTATTGCCAAAAATGGAGCCAAATTGGTCATGGCAGTAGCGACCGCAAATGTCCCTAAAATCACCTTGGTGGTCGGTGGTTCTTTTGGTGCAGGCAACTATGGAATGTGCGGTCGAGCATATTCTCCTCGCTTCTTATGGACTTGGCCGAATTCACGTATTTCCGTGATGGGCGGTGAACAAGCTGCTAGTGTTCTCTCCACGATTAAGCGTGATCAAATTGAGCAACGTGGTGAAACCTGGTCAGCTGAAGAAGAAGATCAATTCAAACAACCTTATCGTGATCAATTTGAAAAGCAAGGACACCCTTATTATGCATCTGCACGGTTGTGGGATGACGGTGTGATTGATCCAGCAGAATCACGTCATGTCTTAGGTCTGAGTTTGGCTGCTGCATTGAATGCACCAATTGAACCAACTCAGTTCGGCGTGTTCCGCATGTAAGGAGAAAATGACATGAGTTATGAATTTTTACAGCTTGAAATTGAACGCCAAGTTGCGACCGTATGGATTAATCGTGCTGAATTACACAATGCATTCAATACACAAGTGATAGAAGAGCTGAATCACTGTTTCACAACTTTAAATGCTAATGATGACGTTCGTGTTGTCGTTTTGGCAGGTCGTGGTAAAAGCTTTTCTGCAGGTGCGGACCTCAATTGGATGAAACAAGCAGGTCAAGCAACAAAAGTGGAAAATGAAGAGGATGCATTGAAACTTGCCAAAATGTTACAAAGTTTAGCCACGCTGAAACAACCGACTATCGCTCGTGTCCATGGTATTGCATTTGGCGGCGGCATGGGGCTTGCTTCAGCATGCGATATTTGTGTGGCTTCCGCTGATGCTAAGTTTGCCACTTCAGAAGTGAGATTAGGTTTAGCACCTTCAACGATTAGTCCATACGTGATCCGTGCCATCGGTGCTCGTCAAGCATCTCGATATTTTCTCACTGCTGAACGTATTTCTGCAGAACAAGCAAAGCATATTGGTCTCGTCCATGAAGTTTGTCATCCAGAACAGTTGGATGCCACCGTATCGGAAATCATTGATGCAATTTTGCTTGGTGGCCCTGAAGCTCAAGCTGCATCAAAGTCTTTGATTCGTTTAGTTGATCATCAAGAAGTCACAGAAGATTTACTGATTCAAACCGCTCAACACATTGCGCACGTACGTCAAGGTGATGAAGCTAAAAATGGCTTAACTGCTTTTTTAAATAAACAAAGCCCAGCATGGATTCAAGCAACGGCAGAACAATAAAAAGGGATTCTATATGTTTAAAAAAATTCTCATTGCAAACCGTGGCGAAATTGCATGTCGTGTGATTCGTAGTGCACAAAAATTAGGTATCGCAACGGTTGCAGTTTACTCAGATGCAGATACCCAAGCGCAGCATGTCAAATTAGCGGATGAAGCTATTTATATTGGTGAATCCCCTGCTGCACAAAGTTATTTACAAGCAGATCGTATTATTCAAGCTGCACTCAAAACAGGGGCTGAAGCCATCCATCCAGGTTATGGTTTCCTATCTGAAAATGATCAATTTGCGGAAGCTTGTGAAAAAAACAACATCACCTTTATAGGGCCTCCAGTGGCTGCCATCTTAGCCATGGGATTAAAGGCAACATCTAAAGCATTAATGGAAAAAGCAGGTGTACCTCTCACCCCCGGGTATCATGGTAGCAATCAAGATGCAGATTTCTTAAAACAACAAGCTGATCAGATTGGCTATCCTGTACTGATTAAAGCCAGTGCAGGTGGTGGTGGTAAAGGCATGCGCTTAGTTGAGCGTGCTGAAGACTTTCTTCCTGCACTGAACTCATGCAAAAGTGAAGCGAAATCAAGCTTTGGCAATGATGACGTTCTAATTGAACGTTATGTTGTCAATCCTCGTCATATTGAAGTGCAAGTTTTTGGTGACAAACATGGCAATTATGTTCACCTCTTTGAACGTGATTGCTCTGTGCAGCGCCGTCACCAAAAAGTCCTAGAGGAAGCCCCAGCCCCTAAAATGGCCGAAGTTAAACTCGAAGCGATGCGTGAAGCTGCGATTAATGCTGCCCGAGCAGTAGACTATGTCGGTGCTGGAACGGTTGAGTTCATTGTTGAACAAGATGGTACAGCTTACTTCATGGAAATGAACACTCGCCTTCAAGTTGAACACCCTGTGACGGAAATGATCACAGGACAAGATTTGGTTGAATGGCAATTACGTGTTGCTTATGGTGAACGTTTGCCAAAACAACAGTCTGAATTAAAAATTCATGGCCATGCACTTGAAGCTCGTGTTTATGCAGAAGAGCCAGAGAAAGGATTTCTCCCAGCAATTGGAAAAATTAATTATCTTCATTATCCGACTCAAAATGAATGTGTCCGTGTTGATAGTGGCATTGTGCAAGGTGATGAGATCACAACGTTCTATGATCCAATGATTGCTAAACTCATCGTATGGGGAGAAAATCGTGAAGCAGCACTCGTCCAAATGCATCATGCTTTGAGCCACTTTCATGTCGAAGGCTTAGGCAACAATATTGCATTTTTAGATCGCTTAGTGGCATGTGACTCTTTCAAAAATGCCAATCTAGATACTAATTTAATTCAGCGTGAAGATGAGTTCCTATTTAAAACCACTACTCCTTCTTCGTCTGAAACAATTGTCACAGCAGCATTTATTGAACTGCATTCTCAGTTAAATGAATCCAAGCATACAAGCCATCCAGTTTGGAAAGCAAAACCCCTTTGGAGAAGTAATGTTGATGCGCGTACACCGATAAAACTTGAACATCTCGGACAAACGTATCAAGTTGAATTTATCTCAACTTCACAAGGGTTCGAAGCACAGCTTGATGGCGAAAGCTACGCTATCTCAGGTCAGTTGCTCAATGAAAATCTCATGGCGATCTATACCTCTTTTGGTCAAGAGAAAATCAGTTTTAAAAAAACCAATGATGCGGTCACCCTCTTTAAAAATGGGCAGACTTTTAAATTTGAACTTATCAAAGCTAATTTTAATACAGATGATCAATCCTCATCTGACTCAAATCTAAAAGCGCCAATGCCGGGTGCAGTGACACAAGTATTTGTTTCAGCAAATCAACGTGTAAAAAAAGATGACGTGTTATTAACGTTAGAAGCAATGAAAATGGAATACGCTATACGTGCACCATTTGATGGTGTCGTAGTCGCAGCTTATTTCCAACAAGGTGATCAAGTGAAAGCTGGTGATGAGCTGGTTGAGTTTCAAGCTGCTGAGGAGAATGCGGCATGATGAAAACAACCAATCAAACCACACCAAATCACGATAATTTTGTGAAAATCGTTGAAGTTGGACCTCGTGACGGTCTTCAGAATGAAAAAACACCCTTAACATTCGAAGACAGACGCAATCTTATTCTTGATTTGATGAAAACTGGTTTGAAGAATATCGAAGTCGGTTCTTGTGTATCTGCAAAGTGGGTACCTCAAATGGCAGAAAGTGATCAACTCTATGCCAGCCTACCACATGATGAAGATATCCAGTTCAGCTTACTGACACCAAACCTTAAGGGATTTGAGTCAGCTTTAGCTGTAGGTTGTAAAGAAGTTGCGGTTTTCACCGCTGCTTCTGAAAGCTTCACTCAAAAGAATATAAATTGTTCAATTGAGGAAAGTTTTGAGAAGTTTGCTGATGTATTACAGCTTGCTCAACAACATGATATTAAAGTACGCGGATATGTTTCATGTATCGTCGACTGCCCTTATGAAGGTCCAATTGATCCATCTAAGGTTGCTGAAGTCAGTGCAAAGTTAATTGATCTAGGTTGCTACGAAGTATCCTTGGGTGAAACCATCGGCACAGCTACACCTGATCGTGTTTCCAAAGTTTGGAATGCATGTTTGGAACGAATTGAACCACAACTTTTAGCTGGTCATTTTCACAATACCTACGGCATGGCAATTGCCAATATCTATCAATCACTGACACAAGGCATCCGCATATTTGACTCATCGATTGCAGGACTTGGCGGTTGTCCTTATGCAAAAGGTGCTTCGGGTAATGTATCCACTGAAGACTTATTTTATCTCTTGTCCAATATGGGCTATGAAACTGGCATTGACCTAGATGCCCTGATGCTTGCGAGTCGTAACATTAGTCAAGTTTTGCAACGAAACAATCCATCTAACTATGCCAATGCGTATTGGCAAAAAAAATGTGCTTAGTACGTATCAGCATTATGAAATGATGAAGATCGGAAGCTGATTCAGGATGAACAAAATAAAAATACAATGAGGTGTTCAATGACGAACAAAGTGTATGAAAGTGCTGAAAGTGCACTGAACGATATCATTCAAGATGGTCAAACCTTAGCTGTTGGTGGTTTTGGCTTATGTGGTATTCCTGAGGCTTTGATTGCTGCCCTGAAACAAACAGGAGCTAAAGAGCTGACTTGTATTTCAAACAATGCAGGTGTAGATGGTTTTGGTTTGGGATTACTACTCGAAACAAAACAAATTAAAAAAATGATCTCGTCCTATGTCGGAGAAAATAAAGAATTTGAGCGACAATACTTAAATGGTGAACTTGAAGTCGAGCTAACCCCTCAAGGCACTTTGGCTGAAAAACTCCGTGCTGGTGGAGCTGGGATTCCTGCATTTTTCACCCAAACAGGCGTAGGTACGTTGATTGCAGAAGGTAAAGAAGTGCGTGAGTTCAATGGTAAAGAATATATTTTAGAACCCTCTTTAACTGCAGATGTCGCTTTGGTCAAAGCGTATAAAGCAGATAAGGCAGGTAACCTAATCTTTAGGAAAACAGCTCAAAATTTTAATCCCGTTTGTGCGATGGCTGGGAAAATTACAGTCGCTGAAGTTGAGGAAATTGTAGAGATCGGTGAGCTCGATCCCGATTCAATACATTTGCCTGGCATTTATGTAAATCGTATCGTTCTTAACACCGCACCAGAAAAAAGAATCGAACAAATGACCTTAAAGGCGGAGGCATAAGTTATGGCATGGACGCGTAATGAAATGGCACAACGAGCTGCCTTGGAACTCGAAGATGGGTTTTATGTCAATTTAGGGATTGGATTGCCAACATTGGTTGCGAACTATATTCCTGAAAATATCAATGTTTGGCTCCAATCTGAAAATGGTTTGCTGGGAATTGGCGAATTTCCAACAAAAGAAAGCGTAGATGCTGACCTGATTAATGCGGGTAAGCAAACTGTTACGGCGCGAGCAGGCGCTGCATTTTTTTCCAGTGCTGATTCATTTGCCATGATCCGTGGTGGGCACGTGAATATAGCTATACTTGGCGCTATGGAAGTCTCTGAGCAAGGTGATCTTGCGAATTGGATGATTCCAGGGAAAAAAGTCAAAGGTATGGGTGGAGCAATGGATTTGGTGGCTGGCGTACAAAAAGTCGTCGTGCTAATGGAACATTGTGCCAAAGATGGCACCCCAAAAATTGTTCCGCAATGTTCACTGCCCCTTACAGGTAAAGCAGTCGTTCATCGCGTGATTACAGATCTAGGGGTTTTGGATATCACGCCTCAAGGGGTAAAACTGATAGAACTGGCTCATGACGTCAACTTTGATGAGATACAGAAAGTGACTGGAGTTCCCCTAATTCAATCGCAATAAGATCGCTAAAAAAACCACGCCTAAGCGTGGTTTTTTTATTTAGAAAGCATTCATTAAAGAGACGCCAATACCCGCATAGGTAGCACGATGATTATAATCAATCAAACTCTCACCATACCCATCGAATAATTGAAAATGACCTCTAAGTTTGCCACTGATTGGAAATGCCCAATCAAATTGAACAGCTCCTCGAGAATCATCCCCACCCTTAAGTGAATGTCTTAACATCAAACTAAAATCATGATCATTCCAACGGTAAAAAGTCGTTAAATCACCACGACCAATATAGTTTTTAATGTCAGGATTGTTATCATCATTGAAATCTTCTTCGATTCGATACCAAGGTCGAATCATCATAGCGAAATTATCACGCTCAAATCCTAAGTTCAACATCACACGGTTCCAACTACGTGATAAAGGATCCGAACGTCCATTTGATTGATGATTCAGCGTTAAACCGAGTAAGCGACCATTTAAACCTAAAAATTCATAGTTGGTTCTAAACACAATACTTGCTTCAGGTTCATAATTCGTTTCACGAAATGGTCGTGATTCTTCAGAGTTGTAAACCTGCCAACGAGATGACTGGGTATAACCTAACCAAATATCGCCATTATTCCCGATTAAGTTTTCAACAGCTTTGGTTTTGAGTGAAATTTGAAACTTAGACTCTAAAGACTTTAAATTTTGATCATCTTCTACGGTGTTTTGAGGATTTGGGCTCGATGGAAATTCGTTCTTATCAGACGTCCAAAATGCAGGAAGTAAATAGACAGGTTGATGTGCACGTATATTCCATGTACCTAATTTACTGTCTTCAGCCAATTCCCATCGTTTATCAAGCAACGATGAATTCGGTGTAATTACAGGACCTTCCACCGAAAACAAGTTTTCAACTTTTTGTTCGATTTTAGACTTTAAATCCTGTGGTTCAACCTGCGGTGCTGGTATTTCACGCGCAGCCTGACGCTCAGAAACATAAGCAGGTTGCTCAAGTTCAGGGGCTTTGAACAACGCATCATAACAGGCTAAACGCTCTGCATTTGAATCAAGTGCAATGCACGCTTGTGGTGACGCTGGATTCGCTGGTACCACATCTGTTGCCCAAACTGTCTGTATAGGCAAACACATAAACGACGACACACCCAACCATATTGGTGAACGTTTTATTCTATTTCGCATTGGCTAAGCCCCATTTTTAATTTTAATTCACTTGTTTTATTGAAAACCCAAGTTCTGCAAGTTGCTCTTTTTTAGCCATTGGTGCTACAACAGCCTTCGTTGGTTTTTGATTCACTAAATACGTTTCTGCTACACGCTTTAGATCATCTAACGTTACATTGAGCAAACGCTCTCGTAAAGTTTTTCTGAATTGAGGCGTGCGTCCATGCAATAATGCATAACATGCAGTAATTGCTTCACCTGCTGGAGAACCTGGCTTATCCATGCTCGATACAAGACCCAGAATCGCCTCTTCAAGTTGGTGTGGTTTTTGTTCAGTATTCAATAACCAATCAATACTTGCTTCAAAATCTTGGAAAGTTTCTGCTAAACGTGGATCACGATAACTATAGAATCTAAATGCACAAGCATTGCCATCATAGCTTGCACCACCACCATAAGCGCCTCCTTTTTCACGGATTGCACTGTGTAGGAAACCATTTCGTAGATAAGCCGCAAGCACCATTAACGGTGCTGCATCCGGATGAGAAACTTCAACTGCTGGATAAGCAGAAGCACAGAATTGGACATTGGATTGAATCAGCCATGCTTCGTCATTTTGCGTTTGTTCAAAATTAACTTCAGCAAGATGCACTGGCTCACGCTTCACTTCAAGTTTATCCCAAACATTTTGAATTTCTTCAATTAAACGTTCAGACTGTTGCTCTTCACAGACCAGTAGGAACTGTTTAGGCGCGAGTAACAACAAACGGTGAATATTTTGCAACTCTTGAATGAGGTTCGCATATGCTTGTTCATCTGTTTCAATGCTTTGCACAAGCTCGCTCAGCCAATTAAGCGCACCTAAGCCGGTATTATTATAATCACGTAATGCCAATGCACTCATATTACGAGAAGCAATCTGCATGGCATAGCTATGTCCAGAACCAGACAAACGGGATGCCCAACGCGTCTTACGCTGTTGTAAAAGTTCAATAATACGGTCCTTTTCATCAAAACGCAGTTTCTCAAATGCCAGTTTTAACAATTGAATCGTATCTAGTTTGTGGGCAAGCGATTTGGTTGTCAGCGTTAAAAATGCGCTAATTTTACCTTTATCATCAACTTTACTACGTAGAGATGCCCCCATACCAAGGCCACCACTTACCGCTGTTTGTAATTGCTGTAATTCTAAATAATTATATTGACCTGCACCAACCTCCCCCATGAGCACGGAGAGTAAGTTAAAGTAAGGTGATTTCACGACTTGATCAGGAATTTGAATAATCACTTGTTGATAATAAATTCCGTTAGTACCAGCATGGTATAAGTTCAAGGGTGTATCTAAGTTATTAGAAATGATTTCTCTCAATTGACCTTGAACGACTGGAAGTTCGGCAGGAATATCTTCTAAACCAACTTTCGGCAATAAATCTAAGTTATCAGGAGTTGCCTGTCTTTCATTTAATGCTTCAGTCTGGCGTACAATTTCCGCTTTTTCATCATCTGTTAAGCGTGCGCCTATATCAGCTAAACGCTGTTTTTCTGCTTCAGCCTCTAATTTCGACTTATTCGCATCTGGTACAAGCGTCATCTGTACACGATGCGGATTATCAATCAAATGGGTCTTAATCAGATTAGGCAACCACATCGGGTCTTTCAACTGCTCTTTCACTTGCTCAATGGTCGAATCTACGTCCCAAACATGTATTGGATCATTATGATGAATTGCACTGCTTAAACCATTGAGGATGAGGCTTAGACCATAAGGCGTGCCATCTCCACCAATTTCTCGTTGGTGTAATTCAATTTGATGCAAAATCGCATCAACCAATGACTGATCTACAGGCTTCGAGGCAACCTCGTTCAGCACATTCAACACACCGTTTTTGAATGTTTCTGCATGTTCAGGATTTGAACCTTGAATACCACAGTAGAAAGTCATTTCATAGTTAGAATCATCAAGACCTAAAATTGGTCCTGTAGATTGAGCATAACCACACGTTTCTAAATAGTGACGTAATGGTGAAGCAGAATCTTCCAATAAGATCCCTTCAGCCAAACGTAAGCCTAAACGAAGTTGAATATCACTAGATTCAGGAAGTAACCATGCCAGTACATGGTAGGTTTTATCTTTCAAATCTTCAGCATCTACCGCGTAAGTCTCTGTCACCTCAATAGGTGCTTCTAGACGCTGTTCTGGTGTCGAATATAAGGTTTGACCTTTCTTAAACTTAGATAACGCTAAAGTTTCAAACTGCTCTTGTAACTCATAGGCAGATTGATTACCAAAAGTCATGAAAATAGCGTTACTTGGATGATAATGTGACTTATAGAAACTGACTAACTCTTCGTAAGTTAAATCAGGAATATCCTTAGGATCACCACCTGAATTATAGTGGTAAGTCGTTTTAGGGAATAAATGATGAGCAAGTTGGTGATATAACTGATCTGAAGGTGAACTCATTGCACCTTTCATTTCATTAAAAACCACACCCTTGTAAACAGGCTCACCATTTTCCAACTCAATTCGGATACCTTCTTGAGCGAAATCCAAAGGGTTTAAATTGGCTGCAAATGCTGCATCCAAATAGACGGAAAGTAAGTTTTGGAAATCTTTTTTATTCTGTGTCGCAAATGGATAAGCTGTCCAATCGGCAGCTGTAAATGCGTTCATAAACGT
This sequence comes from Acinetobacter sp. ANC_7634, assembly GCF_056779875.1. Taxonomy (NCBI): domain Bacteria; kingdom Pseudomonadati; phylum Pseudomonadota; class Gammaproteobacteria; order Moraxellales; family Moraxellaceae; genus Acinetobacter; species Acinetobacter sp. ANC_7634. The sequence continues at coordinate 28,169 of NZ_JBWYIT010000014.1, forward strand.
ATTTAGAGAACGACGGATCATTAAAAAGAATGGATCACGTACAGGAAATTTTTCAGAACCACATAATGCAGTATGCTCAAGAATGTGTGCTTCGCCTTTTGAATCCATCGGTTGTGTACGGAAAGCAACTAAAAAAACATTTTCATCATGTTCAGTTGCTAGATGAAAATGCACAGCGTCAGTTTCTTTATGACGGTATTCTGAAACTAATATATCGAGTGCGGCTACATGATGTTGACGTACCAACTGAAACGCGGGATGAACGGTGTTTTGAATGGTTTCAGTAACATCTACGGTCATGTGTGCTCCTTAATTTACATAAATTTTAACAAAGATCATTATACTGATAGTTCAATACAATTCATCATTTATACAACAAACTCCAACTATTTTCCGAGTAAAATAGTCAGATTAAAACTAAATCAATAAAACTATATCTGAATTAAATGATTCATTTCGATTAAATGTGGGTTAAAGCTTGAAAATCAAGCTATACGCTACTGAATTCAATCGCATTGGTGTAAAATCGTTTTCTTTTTTCGTGATGTGAATTTAGACATGGCTAAAGTTGACCTTTTTGCGATTGGCAATGCCCTCATTGACCAAGAATTCAAAGTATCTGATGAATTTCTTTTAGAGCAAAATTTGCAAAAAGGTACTATGCAGCTTACAGATGGGGAAACTCAAGCCCGTCTATTTCAAAACTTAAAAAATTCTCAAGAATATAAAGGTCAAGCCTCTGGGGGATCTGCAGCTAACTCAACAGTGGCTTTTAGTGCCTTAGGTGGTCAAGCGTTTTATGGATGCCGTGTCGGCAATGATGATCTTGGAGCGTTGTACTTAAAAGGTCTAAATGATGCAGGAATACAAACCTCTGAACGTTCGATCAGTGAAGGCGTAACTGGGACTTGCATGGTTTTGGTCAGTCCTGATTCAGAACGTACCATGCATACTTTCTTAGGTATTACAGCTGAACTCAGTAATGAACAAATTGATTTTGAAGCGCTAAAAACCGCTAAATGGTTATATATAGAGGGTTACCTTTCTACGAGTGATACAGCACGAGCTGCCGTAAAGCAAGCGCGTGCAATTGCGAAAGCAAATAATGTGAAAATTGCGTTAACGCTCTCTGATCCTGCTATGGTGCAGTATGCGCGTACAGGCTTGGACGAATTATTAGATGATGGTGTAGATGTTCTATTCTGTAATGAACAAGAAGCATTGATGTATACACAAACTGATGGCTTACAAAATGCTCTTGCTGCACTTAAAAAATTAAGCTCTACCGTCATTATTACGCTTGGCGCAGACGGCGCTCTTGTAGCAACGGAATCAACTGAACTTCAAGTGAAAGGACGTAAAGTTGTTGCTTTAGACACGAACGGTGCTGGTGATGCTTTCTCTGGTGCATTTTTATATGCATTAAATGCTGGTAAAGATTTACAAACAGCGACTGAATTGGCTATTTTAATCTCAAGCCAAGTGGTTGCTCAATTTGGTCCACGTTTAGACGTAGCTGATTACGCTAAACTTCTTAAAGAATTTCAAATAGAAGTCGCATAAAATGAATAAAATTTGCATGACTGAAGACATTCCTGAAAGAGAATCTCGATCTTTTGAAACTGAAAATGGTGACAACATTTTCATTACGCAACGAGATGGTTGCTTCTATGCGTATCAAAATGTATGCCCACATTTACAAGTTGAGCTCGAGTTTCTTGAAAATCAATTCTTAGATCGTGATCAAGAGTTCATTGAATGCTCTACTCATGGTGCTTTATTTGATGTAGAAACTGGTGTGTGCATTTCAGGCCCATGCCAAGGTGAATCTTTAGAAAAAGTCGAGATTAAAGTTCATTCTGATGGTGGAATTTACTTAGAATCTTAAGTCATGAGGTGAAGGACATGCTGGCATTTTTAATGGAAATTGATTTAATGCCATTTCATATGTGCGTGTTTGCATTGCTAATGCTCAGCATGGCTGAAACCTTAGGCTATTTTGTTGGCTTAAGACCTAGTCAATTTATAAAAAAATTAACACCTTATTGGCTTATTCGCCTTCCTTTGCTTCAAGTTAAATTTTCCAAAGTTCTCATTCTTGTTTTTTTTCTGATCAATTTTAGTTTTGCTGGATATTTTCTTCAGCTCATTGTATTTGCAAGCCAGAAAACCTTTCTAGCTTGGTACTATGTTTTATTACCCGCTTTAATTATCGCAATCTTCTTTACGGTATTTATGATTCATTGTTTGGATCAAGTAATCAAACCCAAATACAAATCAGAGCACTCAAATTTGCTTGGTCGACTAGCAACTGTTTCTAGTGGTAATGCACGACCTGGTTTCTCTGCTCAAGCACGCGTTCGCGATGAATTCGGTCAATTACATTATGTACAAGTTGAACCAGAGTTTGGGGAACTTGAATTTCAATCTCAAATCCTCCTGATCCGTGCAAAAAGATCTCATTTTATTGCTAAAAAAATTGCAAAAACAAATCAACTTTTCAATGTTGATCAGCATTAATTAGCTATTAACACCCCACTTCAATTATATGCATTTGATTTGAAAATAGTTCATTCAAGGTATTTTGTGACGCCTATTAAATTTAAATCCAACCAACTCAACGATTATATAAAAATTAATAAAATTCTTATAACCAACCATTTCAATCAGATTTAAAACCAACTAATTTAATAAACTTTAAAACAATAATCCTATTATTTTAGTTGGAATTAAAACATTAATACCAAGTATTTTAGTCTATTTTATTTTTTAATATAACCATTTTAGTAGGATTTAATTTTATTAAAAATGAAAATTATAAATAACTGTTTTTATTATATTTTTTATATTAAAAATATTTATGACTATAAAGTGTTTATTTTAAATAAAAAAAAGATAATAATAATTAAAATAGATTCAAATAATGCATTTAAATATGATGATTAAACCTTCAAGTTTAAATAAAAATTTAATCAAAGAGATTACTCTGATTCTTATTATCAAAGTAATCATTCTTATCGTGATTAAAAATATCTGGTTTGATGCACCTACCATTCCTAAAAACTTTGACCATCAAGTCGCTGAACGAATTACGGGCAGCGAACTTAAAATGAAGGAGACACGTTGATGATTTCTGAAAGCGTGGTCGATCTATCGCGGTTTCAATTTGCAATGACCGCAATGTATCACTTTATATTTGTACCCCTCACTCTAGGTTTGGCATTTATCCTTGCCATCATGGAAACCACCTATGTCATTACAGGCAAAGAGATTTACCGAGACATGACCAAGTTTTGGGGTAAGTTATTCGGGATCAACTTTGCTTTAGGGGTAACCACTGGACTAACGATGGAATTCCAGTTTGGTACAAACTGGGCTTACTACTCACATTATGTAGGTGACATTTTTGGTGCACCATTAGCAATCGAAGGATTAATGGCCTTCTTTTTAGAATCTACTTTTATTGGTTTATTCTTTTTCGGCTGGGAACGTCTTTCTAAAGTCCAACATTTATGTGTGACATGGTTAGTGGCTTTAGGCTCTAATATGTCAGCACTTTGGATCTTGGTTGCAAATGGTTGGATGCAAAACCCTGTCGGTGCCGCATTTAACTATGAAACCATGCGTATGGAACTGGTAGATTTTGCCGCACTAATCTTTAACCCAGTGGCACAAGTTAAATTTGTCCATACTGTTTCTGCGGGTTACGTGACTGGTGCAATTTTTGTATTGGCAATTTCAAGTTATTACCTACTTAAAAAACGTGATTTGGCCTTTGCCCGTCGTTCATTTGCCATTGCTGCTATTTTCGGTCTTGCTTCGACATTATCCGTAATTTTACTGGGTGATGAATCAGGATATGAATTAGGTGATGTTCAGAAAACCAAACTCGCTGCAATTGAAGCAGAATGGGATACACATCCAGCACCAGCTGCATTCACATTATTTGGTATCCCCAATCCCGAGACGCAAACAACAGACTATGCTGTGAAAATTCCATATGTCATGGGTTTAATTGCGACTCGCTCTACAACTGAACAAGTCACAGGGATCAAAGATTTAATCGCACAACATGAGCAACGTATCCGTAATGGTATGGTCGCTTATGCACAGCTTGAACAACTTCGTGCTGGAGATCAATCACCAGAACTCAAAGCTGCATTTGACGAGACTCAAAAAGATTTGGGTTATGGTCTATTGTTGAAGAAATACACACCAACTGTGGTTGATGCTACTGAACAACAAATTAAATCTGCAGCTTTAGATACTATCCCTCATGTTCCAAGTTTATTTTGGGCATTTAGAGCGATGGTGGCGTCAGGTTTCTTAATGCTCTTGTTGTTCATTCTTGCAACGTATGCCGTCATGAAACGTAATGCTGAAAATAAAACTTGGTTGCTCAAGTTTGCACTGATCGCCCTTCCACTTCCATGGATTGCAGCTCAAACAGGTTGGTACGTTGCTGAAGTTGGTCGTCAACCATGGACTATTGGTGAAGTTTTACCAACACACCTATCTGCATCAAGTATTAGTTCAGCGGATGTATGGGGTTCAATTTTAGCACTCGCTGCTTTCTATACAGTGCTGCTCATCATAGAAATGTATTTAATGATCAAGTTCTCAAGACTAGGACCAAGCTCTTTACATACTGGAAAGTATCATTTCGAAAAACTAGCAGCAGCCAATAAGTCAACTGAGGAGATTTAACATGATTGAATATGAACTTCTCAAAATCATTTGGTGGGTATTGGTCGGCGTCCTCCTTATTGGGTTTGCTTTGACTGATGGATTTGATATGGGCTCTATGGCACTGATGCCGTTCGTCGGTAAAGACGATGAAGAGCGTCGTGCTGCTATCAACACCATTGCACCACATTGGGATGGAAACCAAGTTTGGTTTATTACGGCGGGTGGTGCACTTTTCGCAGCTTGGCCAATGGTATATGCAACAGCTTTCTCGGGTATGTACTGGGCGCTGTTATTCGTATTATTTGCTTTATTCCTTAGACCTGTTGGTTTTGACTATCGCTCTAAGCTCGAAAATACTAAATGGCGTAATGCTTGGGATTGGGGCTTATGTATTGGCGGCGCAGTACCAGCACTCGTTTTTGGTGTTGCATTTGGCAATATGTTCCTTGGCATCCCCTTTACACTTGATGAAACTGTTCGTTCAACTTACACAGGAAGCTTCTTTGCACTTTTAAATCCATTTGCCTTGGTCTGTGGATTGGTCAGTTTGACCATGCTTGCTGCGCATGGTGGTGCATGGTTAATGCTACGCACTGAAGGTGCATTAAGAACACGCTCTGCTCAAGCTACACGATATATGGGTATTCTTTTTCTCATCTGTTTTCTCGGTGCTGGTGCATGGTTGTATTTCGGCAATATCGAAGGCTACACGCTTGTAACACCTTATGATACGAATGGTGTAGCTAATCCACTTGCTAAAGAAGTACTCACTAATGCCAATCATGGCTGGATGAACAATTATTCTATTTATCCAATCACAATATTGGCACCGGTAATGGCGATTATCGGAGGAATAATTGTGGTTTTAGCATCGTCTAAAAATAAAGCGGGACTGAGTTTTCTGGGTACATCGTTCGCTGTGATTGGCACAATTCTCACTGCTGGTTTTGCCCTATTCCCATTCCTGATGCCATCTAGTATTCATCCAAACATTAGCTTGACGATGTGGGATGCAGTATCTAGCCAAATGACGCTTTCAGTAATGACTGTTGCTGCATGTATTTTTGTTCCACTGATCTTGGCATACACCACTTGGTGTTACTACAAAATGTGGGGTGTGATCACCAAGAAACATATTCAAGACCACACGCATAGTCTGTATTAAAACCGAATCACTGTTAGGAGATAATTATGTGGTACTTCGCATGGATACTAGGTGTGTTAATGGCATGTTTCGCGAGTGTACTTGCAGCCATTTACATGGAACAACATCAAGACTTAGATGGTGAATGAAATGAGTGAGCTTGCAATGTCAAATTCTGAAAAACGTAAATACTCATTCGCAATGATCATTTCATTTCTGATGGCATTGCCTCTCGCTACCATATTACTCATCCACCCAAGTCTGATGTTGGATGCAAGTGGTAATTACAGTCATCGTGCCATGATGCTGATTATGATTGGAATATCTGGTGGATTTATCCATGGCGTAGGGTTTATACCACGTTATTGGATATGGAAGTATTTATTTAGTCCATTTGTAGCATGGCCATTGATGATTTATGGTTACTATACTTGGCTGTTCACTTAATTTATAAAAAAGCCCTCTATGAGGGCTTTTTTATATCTGTTTATGAAATATTAAATGTTTTATTGCGTTGCAAGCCAAGTCATAAATTTTTGACGTTCCTGCTTTGAAGAATTTTTCCATACTTCAATCAACGTCTGACCAACATGAGTATTTGAATTTGTATTTTTAATGTCAGCTTGTTCCACTGTTTGAGTATTTATTGATGATGAACTTGACTTGGTCATTGGGCTAGCTTGTGGCTCATTATGCAATATCTGATTGATCGTACCGCCTAGCAAACTTTGCGAGGTCATTTGAACAATCAGATTATTTGAAATGAGTTGATTATTTTGATTATAAATTGCCAATTGAGGATTTTTGGCGAATGTTTTTGCTTGGTCCAAATCTCGTGGTGGATGAATTAAATCCAATTTGTATGACTTATTATCCTCTAGGGCTGGCAATTTCAAAGTAAGAATATCCGACTTTACGATCTCATGATTATTTAAAGGTAGTTCAAAGTATTGATTATATCGAACATTCACCAAAGGTTGATTCACATCAATTTGGTATTGTTTTTTTGATTTAAATAGTCCTGATTTAACCTCTTGATTATTCAATGAAATTACGACCAGTTCCTCTGGAACCACCAAGGTCGCCGCTGCAAAAATTTGACTGCTCAAACCCGTAAATATCAATGCAGACGCAATTTTTAATTTCATAAATAACTCAATATTAGATTGTTAGATATGACTACTATGCTACCAAGCGATGACAATTTAATGACAGAACTCGTCATAAAAAAAGGCACCGAAGTGCCTTTATATGATTTGGATTAATTAAAAGTTTTAAAACGAATCTCGTCATCAATAAACGTTTTATCTCCAGCAGGCGCTTCGATTGAACCGAGCACAAGCTGAGCACGAAGTTTCCAAGAAGCTGGAATTTCAAATGTTGAAGCCACTTCTTCATCCACAATTGGATTGTAATGTTGTAATGATGCTCCAATATTTTTTTCTGACAATGCAGTCCAAACCGCAAATTGAGCAATAGCTGTTGAATGTTCAGACCAGATTGGGAAATTCTCAGCATAAAGTGGGAATTGCTCTTGTAAACCTTTCACCGTATCTTGATCTTCATAAAACAATACAGTTGCATGACCCGCTTTAAAGCTATTGATCTTATTTTGAGTTCCCTCAAATGCTTCTGCAGGAACAATTTTACGTAAAGTTTCTAAAACGATATTCCAAAATTTGTCATGTGACTCACCAAAAAGTGTTACAACACGTGATGTCTGTGAGTTAAATGACGATGGACTTTGACGTACCGCTTCTTTAATGGTTTCTTCAATCTGAGTATTGTCTAAAGAAACATTCTTACCAATTGCATAGATGGTACGGCGATTTTTAATTTGATTTAGAAAAGACATAACTTATTCCTTATTTTTAACATTCATTGTGTGCTAACGATGATGCTATCTTATTCATATTACGAAACCTTTTCAGCCTTATCTTTATAACAAAGTGTTCTATTTTTGGAACAAATTGCGTATTTAATGTATTGAGTCAAAAAATTCGGCTTTCTCAAATTTGAATAACTTTATGAATTTTAAGTATTTATAAAAAAAGCTCCGTATAAGGAGCTTTTTAAATTAACCCAAGAATAATTATTTTTCGTTATCGAATAATGCAGCGACAAATGATTTTGCTGAGAACGGTCTCAAATCATCAATCTTTTCACCTACACCAATAAATCGGATTGGCACATGTGTACGGCTCGCAATATTAAATAGCACACCACCCTTTGCCGTACCATCCAATTTAGTAATAGTAAGACCCGTTAAACCTACAGCTTCATCAAACATTTCAACTTGGTTAATCGCGTTCTGTCCTGTGCCAGCATCCACAACAAGCATCACCTCGTGCGGTGCAGTCGCATCAATTTTCTGCATAACGCGTTTTACTTTTTTGAGCTCTTCCATCAAGTGACCTTTGTTATGCAAACGCCCTGCGGTATCTGCAATCAATACATCGATCCCTTTCGCTCGTGCACTTTCAAAAGCATCAAAAATTACTGAAGCACTGTCTGCACCATGACCTTGTGCAACGACATGAATATCGTTACGTTCACCCCAAATTTGTAGCTGTTCAGTCGCCGCAGCACGGAAAGTATCACCTGCCGCGAGCATGACTTTTTTACCTTCACCTTGCAATCGTTTTGCGAGTTTACCAATCGTGGTTGTCTTACCTACACCATTTACACCCACAACCAAAATCACATAGGGATTTTTATTCGGATCGATATGTAACGGTTTGACACGTGGTGCTAATAAAGCAACTAATTCTTCTTGAAGAGCTTTATAGAGAGAATGAGAGTAGATCAAATCGCCACGCGCAGTTCTTTCAGTCAAATTGGCAATAATTGTTTTCGTCGCCTCTACCCCAATATCTGCGACCAATAATTGTTCTTCAACTTCTTCGAGCAGCTCATCATCAATCTCTTTACCACCGACTAAAATGTTCATCATTCCGTCAGCTAAATTTTTACGAGATTTTGATAAGCCTTCTTTCATACGACTGAAGAAACCACCTTTCGGTTTTGTTTCTTCAACGGCCGGCACCGTTTCCAGCTTTTCTACTTCATTGTTTTCGATAATAGGCACATTAACGGCCGGGAGGCTCGGTAAGGTGACATCGTCATCACCAATATCCGCATCAATCAAGAATTTATTTTGCTGTTCTTGCATGCCGATTCCTTGAAAAGCATTGCGATTAAAAGAATGGAGTTTAGCATAAATTGCTTTAAATTCACGATCTGCAATTACTTTTAAAACGATCAACCAAATTGCAACAGTTCAATCTTGAATAAATATACGACATCATCAAGAATAATTTTAAAGTCATTATTCGGATTAATTGTGTCTCTCAGCCGGCTCAAATTCTCTCTGCAACTCATTTTCAAACAGACAATCATCATTGCTGCGATTACATCAGCACCGATGATGGCATTTGCAAATCAGCAAACTACTCAACTCTCTCGAAACACCGTCGAAACAACACTGGATAATGGTTTAAGAGTCATTATTAGAGAAGATCACCGCGCACCTGTAGTAATTAGCCAAATTTGGTATGCCGTCGGCAGTAGTGATGAGTCAGGGAATTTACTCGGCATTTCACACGTACTAGAACATATGATGTTCAAAGGCACTAAAAAAGTACCGAATGATGAATTTACACGCCTTAGTCGAATTTATGGTGGTAGTGTCAATGCATTCACATCCACAAATTACACCAATTACTATCAATTCTATCCTAAAAAATATCTTCCACTGGCATTAGAGTTAGAAGCAGATCGAATGCAAAATTTAGTTCTGCGCCAAGAAGATTTCGAACCCGAAATTAAAGTTGTAATGGCTGAACGACGGCAACGAACAGAGGACAATCCTCGAAACCTTGCTTTTGAAAGATTTAAATGGATTGCATACCCGACCAGTCACTATCGCCAACCAGTGATTGGCTTAATGAAAAATCTGAATAACATTCAATTAAATGATTTAAAAAAATGGTACCAAACTTGGTACGCACCGAATAATGCAACATTAGTCGTTATTGGCGATGTAGATCCTGAACAAACCATTAGAGAAGTCAAAAAATATTTTAATAAGATTCCCAAAAAAACCGTTCCTGAGCGAAATGATGTGCTTGAATTTTCAAGAATTGGATATCGCTTCATGCAGCAATATCAGGCTGTACATGTGCCCAACTTGTTTATGGCTTGGAATGTCAATTCCATTAAAACAGCAAAAAACCCTCAAGACGCCTACGCTTTAACCATTATTCAAAATCTATTGGACGGCGGAATTTCAGCACGTCTACAAGAGAGACTGATCCGAGATAAGCGAATTCTGACCTCAATTAATGTGAGTTATGATCCATATAATCGTGGGGATAGCCTATTTTTAATCTCTGCCATACCTGCTGAGGGTATCAGTCTTGAGCAAGCGCAAAAACGCATACAGCAGGAACTAGATTTATTCAAATCAGAATTAGTGAATGAAAAAGAACTCAATCGGGTCAAGGCGAATTTCGTTTCCAATTTAGTGTATAGCCAAGATGATATTATTGGGCAAGCTCGACTCATTGGTTTGCTCAGCATCAATGATCTAGACTATCGCATGATTGATCAACTCCCTGATTACTTCGATAAAGTCACACCGCATGATTTACAACGCATTGCCAATATTTATTTTAATCGTGACAATTTGAGCGTTTTACATCTTTATCCTGAACAGAAAAACAACAACTAGGCGTTTTATGAATTATTTGTCTTCTCTATTTTTAACGAGTGTATTGTGTGGTGCCATCTTGAGTTCACTGTCGCATGCGGAGGGACTTATAGAAGCGGAACCAATTGAACAGATCATCGAAGAAGATCCCAGTGGTCTAAGCTCGATTAAAAACTTGTTAAGCTTAAAAGAGATCACAAACTCTTCCCAAAATTATAAAGCGCCTTTTGTTCAAGAACTTAAAAACTCTTTAAATGTACGAACCTTATTTGTTGAAACGAATGATCTGCCAATGGTCGACATTCAAATTACATTTAATGCTGGATCTGCACGAGATGAAGTCATAGGTAAAGGACTTTACGGTATATCCAATATGGCAGCTCGCCTTATGCTTGAAGGAACAGATCAGCTCAGTGCAAAACAGATTACCACCACATTTGAGGGATTAGGCGCCAAATATTCTTTCAATGCCTATCGCGATATGTTTGTTGTTCGACTAAGAGTGTTAAATGATCCTGAAAAATTTGACCCTGCATTAAACTTACTACTGCATTTAATCAAACATGCCACCTTCAAACAATCAGGCATTAATCTCACGCTCAGTAATACTCAAATTGGGCAAAAACAACTTCAAGAGAATCCATCTAGACTAATGTCAATACAACTGTATCGTATGCTGTATGGGGATCATCCATATGCTCAACCAACAGCTGGGACAGTAGGTAGTTTAAAAAAGATTACGCCTGAATTACTCAAAGAATTTAGAGATCGATTGCTTGTCGCTCAAAATTCCAATATAGCAATCACAGGACAACTCACTCAAGATCAAGCTCAACAGATCTCGGAACTGATCAGTATCAATTTACCGCAAGGGCAAAAGCAGCCCGACCTTCCAACTCCCGTCAGTGAATCAGGTTTTAAAATTTCAGTACTAAAACGCGAAAGCCTACAAGCACATGCATTATTGGGTCATTTATCTTTAGAACGAGCACATCCAGACCGTGCCGCTTTGGAAGTTGCCAACAGAATGTTTGGTGGTGGGAGTTTTAATTCAATCTTATCAAAAGAGTTACGAGTTAAACGAGGACTCACCTATAGCGCATCGAGTACGCTGACTACACCACAGGTACCTGGCGTTTTTAGTTTTGGATATGCGACACAACAAGACCAATTGCTCGAAAGCTTAAAGCTCGCACATCGAGTATTCATTGACTTCAAAAAACAGCCAATTACTGACTCTTTGCTTAAAGAAAATAAAGAAAGTATTCTTCGGTCTTTTCCAATGACCTTAAATAGCAATGCAAATATTAATGCCCAAATCGCATCAATTGGTTTTTATGGACTTAATTCCAATTATCTAAATGAGTATCAGGAGCAGATTCGAAAATTAACTCGCCAAGATATTCAAAATGCAATACAAAAACATTTACACCCCGATCAAATGACTGTTATTGCTGTCTCTGACCGTGTCACTGCCAAGGAGATCAAAGAAATACTGAATCAAAATCTTGGGCTCAATCTGAATAAGATTGAAAACTAATCCAACTTTTCAATCGCTGGATAAATTTTTATATGAGCATTCTCGATATGATAAGCATTCAGCAAACGATAAAATTCAATATTTTTAATCTTAGGTTTTGCAAGTAACAAATTTGCCATTTCATGCGTTCGCTCTAAACGATTTTGAGCCGCGAGCGCTTGAACTTGTTCAAAGTGGGCTGAATTAATTGGACGATTCAGTGCAATACTAGAGACAATAAGAATAAAAAGTACAATGCCTATGATGAAAGCATTTTGAATCTGCTCAATATTTAATTGTGAGAAAAGATCAGACGAAATTTTTCTTAAATGGAGCATGTACAACCTCGGATTAGCTTAAGTGTAATCCGAGATGCTTTAAAAATATAGTGTTAACGTTGATTTAAAGAAGAACCATTATGCAAAAAATGGCGCTTATTCACCTTTAAGAGACAACATTCTGCACAACACCAAAATATAAGATAGCAGCGATCACCGCGAGTACGATAAAAATAGTGAAAACACTTAAACCACCTTCAGCATCATCAGGGTGTTCTTCGTCAATGACGGCGATACGTTTTAATTCGCCGTCATAATAGCGATAAAATTCAGCTTTCGCTGCAGGATCAAGCGTCTGCGTGTAATCATGCACACGTTTACGCTGCTCTAAACAGTAGTGACCTAAATGGATTTCTTGATGAAAAATTGCTTCATCAAGTTGTTTTTTATGATGATGTGCAAGCGCAATAATATCGGATGGCTCTGGTGGATTGCCAAATGTGAAACCATCAATGGTATTAGTCATAAGTCATTCTCCTTTATAGTTATTTACAGTTTTATCATAAACCCAATATAAAATGATTAAAGTTTAATCATGTAAGTATTTTTTAAAAGATTTATCTTGAAAATTTATTTGACAATTAACGCAAATTGTAATATTAGTTTAATATTACTTTGTTATATTCCATTTTGACCTAATTTAGGTCTTTATAACTGTAGTACTAATCATAATTAGAATAAGGAGTTTTATATGATTAAACAATTCTCTCAACAAGACCTCGAACATATGTATTCGAATGCTGTAAATACCATTCAATTTGAAATGAATTTTACAGACGCAGTTTCAGAACTTGAGAATGCAGCACGTGCGGGTCATGGTAAAGCAGCGATGTTTCTAGCTGAACTCTATCTTCAAGGTTTCCGTGTAGAACGTGATTCTTTGAAAGCACAGTATTGGCAAAACATGGCCACAATGCAAGCATAAATAAACGTCACATTCGTGGCGTTTTTTTAGCTCTTTTATTTACATATTTGCTTACCAAACTTTAAATTAATGCAACTAAACTTTAAGAAAAAATCATTAGACTGAACTTATCATCATTGGTAATGAATCATCGAACGATCATGAACACCTTTGTACAGTTGCAACCAAATTCAAAGCATTTTTTACTCAAAGTTAATATCCTTAAAACCATGATGTATTGTGGAGTACTGTGGGGACTGTACAATCCAGAACATCAAGGTTGGGCCATTCGATCAATCAATCAAGAATACATATTCCCCTTCTGGCTCAACTCAGTCCAGGCTTTACATTATGCAAAAATTCACTGGCCGCACTATCAGCCTCGAAAAATAACGTCTGATGATTTTAAAAATTCACTACTCCCAACCCTAACGCGACTAAAAGTCACACCTGCCCTGTGCAATCATCGAGATCGCCACTTTAAGCTCACTATTCCACACATGCAGATGCTATTTTTTCAAAATCATTTGAGCCCATCTATTTAGCAGAAAATTCCACTAAAACAATTGTAAAGATTTAAGATTTCAGTTATTAACTTATACATGGACGAATAACCAACAAGAGGAACCTTTATGACAACAGTAGCTCAAGTCCTACAAAATAAAAACAATTCAGAAATCTCTACCATCACACCTGATGCTACGGTTTTAGAAGCAATCACACTAATGGCAACAAAAGGTATTGGTGCCGTTGTTGTCGTACAGGATGAAAGACTTGTTGGAATTTTATCTGAACGGGATTACACGCGTAAAATTGCACTTATGCAACGTACATCAGACTTAACTACAGTCTCAGAAATCATGACTGGTACGGTTTTATCTGTAAGTAAAAGCAACACCGTAGATGAGTGTTTAGATTTAATGACAGAACGTCATATTCGCCATCTGCCAGTATTAGAAGACGATAGACTCGTCGGAATTGTATCAATTGGTGACTTGGTTAAAGCCGCGATGGAAGACCAAAAAGTATTAATTGAACAACTTCAACAGTATATTTCAGGATAAAAATAAGCTCCCATCTCGGGGGCTTTTTTTGATAACTCCATCATGATCTCAATTTTGGACAATTGATTGAAATTAGTCATCTTTTACAATGATTTTCTTTTATTGAGTCATTGAACTATTTAAACAGCATCAGTAAAGTCATTACATTATGGAATTTTTTGCCTAAGGACTGATGATGTATAAAAAGTTATTGTGTTACACCGCTTTATTTGTAACTGCTTCCACTTATGCATCTGAACTTGAACCAACGATAAAGAATCAAATAGAGCTGCTAAAAAAAGCAAAAACATATCAAAAAAAGACGCTCATCACCCCTGCATGTAATACCTATAAAAAAGCCTACATGATGGGATATTTAGGGGCTGATCAAGATATGAAAAATCCAAGAAAAAACAAAGAATTTGTTGAAGCAGCCCTGCAAACTTCTGCCTGTTATACAAATTTGAGTTATACAGAGCAACCTCAAAAATGGCTCGAAGGCACTGTAACACTATTTAAGTTAAAAAATTATTTTGCAGTCCCAAATTTAGATGGCCGACTTAAAGAAATTCAAGATGAAATGATGTCGATCGCAGAAGTGCTATATTTCAAAAAAAATGCTGACTATCGCAATCCCTCTTCTGAAGTGACCAATGCCTGTGCTGCATCTGAAATTGGCTTCAAGATTGGTTATTTAGGTGATCCTGATAAAGCTAAAGATCCTGCATTCAATGCAACATACGTACAACATGGTTTATTTCATGCCGCTTGCGTTTCTCTACTTCCATCCAAGGCTAAATCTGAGAATCCAGCATTTACGAGTTATTTGTCTTACGCAATTTTAAAAGAACTTGCCACCAAATATGACAGCAAAAAAGCACACGAACTAAGTGCACCAGCTGATGAAATTATGAAAACCATGGTTCAAGCTCAACAAGCTCAACAAGCTCAACAAGCTCAACAAGCTCAACAAGCGACTGAAACACTTGTTCAAGATCTTTCAATCGAAACGCCGCTCATTCCTATTGAAATTTCCTCCTTTGAAAATATTCTTACGCCTTTGAATGAAGAACCACCAGAAATGTAATTAAAAAAACCAGCCAAAGCTGGTTTTTTATGTGTTAATTTAAACCTAATTTTTCTGCCACATAGTCCGAGTCTTTATCACCTCGACCTGATAAATTCACCACCACAATGGTATCTTTGGACAATTGTGGAGCTTCGCGTATCGCCCAAGCAACAGCATGTGAACTTTCTAATGCAGGCACAATCCCTTCAACTCGAGATAGAGTCATGAATGCATTCAGACATTCTTCATCAGTTGCTGTTGAATACTCAACACGACCAATATCTTTTAAGAAACTGTGTTGAGGTCCCACACCAGGATAATCTAATCCAGAAGCAATCGAATGCACAGGTAATGGCTCGCCATTTTCATCTTCCAGCACATAACACGCCATACCATGAAGTTGACTTGGTTTACCTAAAGTTAATGTTGCCGAATGTTGATCAGTATCTAAACCATGTCCTGCTGGTTCAACACCAATCAATTTCACACTACCATCATTAAGGAATGCACTGAATGCTCCCATTGCATTTGAGCCACCGCCAACACAAGCAACAATATAATCAGGATATTTGTTAAATCTGTCTTGTGATTGAACTTTAATTTCATCACCGATAATTGCTTGGAAATCACGCACCATTTTAGGAAATGGATGTGGACCAACGACTGATCCGATGGCATAAATAAAGCTATCAGGGTCTTTCAAATACTCTTCGAAAGCACTATCAACAGCATCTTTTAATGTTGCTGTTCCACGAGTGACTGAAATTAGATTCGCACCCAAAATTTTCATTTTCACGACATTTGGATGTTCTTTTTCAATATCAACTTGACCCATATGAATTTCACATGGGATACCAACCAAGGCACAAGCGGTGGCTAATGCGACACCATGTTGACCTGCCCCAGTTTCAGCAATGACTTTTTTCTTGCCCATGTATTTAGCAAGTAAAGCTTCACCCAAACAATGGTTAATTTTATGTGCACCTGTATGGTTCAAATCTTCACGCTTCAGATAAATTTGAGCACCGCCCAATTGTTCTGAAAGTCGTTTGGCATGAAATAAAGGACTTGGACGACCTACATAATGCGCAAACAGCTCTGAAAGCTCATTTTGAAATTCAGGTGTTTTACGAATTTCTTCATAAGCAACATTGATTTCATCCATTGCTGCTTTTAAATGAGGTGGAATGAATTGACCACCATATTCACCAAAAAAACCTTCTTCATTTGGCAATGCCACACCATTGATTTGATAGCTCATATCAAGATCCTTTAGATGAATATAATTTAAAAAAGTTAGCGCGAGAGGAATTTAGTCATATCTTCAATGCCTTTTAAAGTCATTGGATACATATGATCTTCAAATAATTCTTTGATCATTCCTATCGTTTGAGTGTAATGCCAGTAATTCTCAGTTTCAGGATTCAACCAAGCCGTCTTTTCATAATGCTGGCGCAAACGACGCAGCCAAATTTCACCCGACTCTTCATTCATGTATTCGACAGAACCACCAGCAGATTTTAATTCGTATGGCGCCATACTTGCATCACCAACAACAATCACTCGATAATCTTTACCATAGGTATTAAATAAATCTAAGGTATTCATTTTTGTCGAAGTACGGCGATGATTGTCTTTCCACACGTAATCATAAAGACAGTTATGGAAATAGAAATATTCTAAAGTCTTAAATTCTGTTTTGGCTGCACTAAACAGTTTTTCACATTGTGCAATATAGGCATCCATAGAACCGCCTACATCGAACAACATCAAAACTTTAATTCGATTACGACGCTCTGGCACCATCTGTACATCAAGAATTCCCTGCTTAGCCGTTTCGCGAATCGTTTGATCTATATCAAGCTCTTCTTCAGCACCTTGACGCGCAAATTTTCTCAGACGACGCAACGCCATTTGCATATGACGTGTTCCCAAAATTTGATCATCATCAAGATTTTGGTATTTACGTTGTTCCCACACTTTCACCGCAGATTTTTTACGTCCCGGCCCTCCAATTCTCACCCCCTCTGGGTGATCACCAAAAGCTCCAAACGGTGAAGTGCCACCAGTGCCAATCATACGATTACCACCTTGGTGTTTTTTATGTTGCTCACGCAAACGCTCTTCCAGCATTTTCATGAGCTCTTCTAAAGAACCTGCTCTTTGTAGTGCTTCACGTTGCTCTGGCGTTAAGTGTTTTTCAAGGAGTTCTAAATCAAACCATTCTTTAGGAAGTTGATTAACTTTACTGAGTAAATCATCTACATCAAAGGTTTGAATGCCCTGAAAATAATCCTTCATAGCACGATCATACTTATCGAAGTAACGCTCATCCTTGACCATGACTGTCTTCACAAGCTGATAAAAATCATCTTGATCTGCAAAAACCAAACCTAGACTAATTGCTTGATTTAAATCAATCAGCTCGCGCGTCGTTACGGGGATTCCGTATTTTCGCAAGGTGTAAAACAGTCTTACGAACATAGTATCACCTATCGACGAGTCATAAATGCGAGGCGCTCAAGTAGCTGCACATCTTGCTCATTTTTGATGAGCGCACCATACAGCGGTGGAATTGCTTTTGACTTATCATGGTTTCTTAAAATATCTTCAGGCATATCATCAGCCATCAATAAGCTTAACCAATCAATTAATTCAGAAGTTGAAGGTGGCTTCTTAAGACCAGGTATTTGGCGAAGCTTAAAGAAGACCTGAAGTGCCTCACTGACCAATGTCGTTGAAATTCTTGGAAAATGAACTGCAATAATTTCACGCATGGTCTGTTCATCTGGGAATTCAATATAATGAAAGAAACAACGGCGTAAAAAAGCATCAGGAAGTTCTTTTTCATTATTTGAAGTGATGATCACAATTGGACGCTGTGTTGCAGTAATTGTTTCACCAGTTTCATAAACAAAGAATGACATTTTGTCTAGTTCATGAAGCAAATCATTTGGGAACTCGATATCTGCTTTATCAATCTCATCAATTAATAAAACGCAACGTTCTTCAGAGGTAAATGCTTCCCACAATTTACCTGGTTTAATATAGTTTTTAATATCATAAACACGCTCATCACCCAATTGACTATCGCGTAATCTTGAAACGGCATCGTATTCATAAAGACCTTGTTGAGCCTTCGTCGTTGATTTGATATGCCAAGTAATCAGTTTTAAACCCAGGCTATCAGCAACTTGTTCAGCCAATAATGTTTTACCTGTACCTGGCTCACCCTTCACCAAAAGAGGCTTTTGTAACGCTCGAGCGGCCTTCACAGCAAGCTTGAGACTATCTGTGGCGATATATTGATCTGTACCCGTAAATTGATGTGCATCAACAGACATAATGAAACCTTATTTTTTTATTTGGATAATTAAAGTGGTGGTGTCTTCACTGACGATGTGTGTCTCGGATTCTTTTGTTTAGAAGCGTACTTAGTCCAGAAATAACCTGCCAATAACCCTATAGCAATAACAAAGGCAATCAATGAGAAATTAGACCAGATCAAAGGTGAATCTTTTGTTAATACCCCAAAGATCAAACCAAAAGTTGCAGGTGCTAAGGCGGAATTAGGACCTTCAGAAATCGTTGGTGTTGCCAAAATAGCAAACACAAAAATCCAAGTCACTCCACCTAAAGGTGAAGGTAGGCGTTTCGCTATGCCGTACCAACACCACAGAATAATCAAAGTTCCGAGAATATAGACGGTAATTGCAATGTTATATTCTGGAATTGAATCCAACATTGAAACAAACTGATCCCATCCTCCAACTTGATTATCACGCACCGCGTAGTCCCTCTGGCTCTACCGCATTAGGATTGATCAATCCTTCAGGCGGCAATTGTAAAAAGAATCCTTTCGTCTGAATTGAATCCATCACATGTAAAACATTTACACGCGCTAATTTGCGTTCGGCATGTAATTCCAGTGACATCACAAATGTCGCTCGGCCAAATGCATTTTTCATTGCATCAGATAATACTGATAACGGATCAACAGCTTCTTGGTTTTCCGCTTGTTCAGGACGCGCAACGTAAATATACATTTCGTCTTTCTTACTAGATTTGTAGATTTCACACCACATGATTCAAACAACACCTTTTAAACTCAAAGCAAAGCATACATCAAAAAAAACGGCGAAACATTAGCGTTTGTTAACGCATCAGTCTAGTTTAGGATGACTGGTAATTCTTTAATCAAATTTTGAGAGAAGTCATTCATTGACTTTCATTTGCATACTCAAATATTGTGCATCTTTATGAAGCAACTCAATTAATGGCTTCGTCAGTAAATCATAACGCCAACCGAGTAAATATTGAGGTAAGTCTTGTTCATCGCCATGAAAAACCACATGCTGATATAAAGCCCCGAGCCATTTTTTTCGCATTAACACTTCTTTGGGGATCACCAACTCTTCTGCAAGATTACCAATCATGTTATCAACATCATGTGTAATATCTTTAGATGAATGTTTAATTGGTCGAGCAATTCGTAATGGCCATTCTTCCATTGGGGGCAGCAACGCAATAATATCCAAAATCGTTTTACCGTGCTCACGAACCACATTCGGACGAATATTTTTAACTTGGGATAATTGAAATGTATTTTTTGGATTTTTTTCCACCAAATCAATCATAGTGGCATTTTTCAGAATAAAACTTCGAGGCTGATTTAAAGCCTTCACCATTTCTTCACGCCAAACACTGAGCAATTGTAGCTGCATTAACTGCTTTCGAGAGTGTCTATAATTTCCGACATCTTCGTATAGTTTCTCTTTCGGCGTTTCTGTCGCAATCTCAAGCGTGAGGCTCTTACAATCCTCTAGTACATACTGATAATGCCCTTTTTTCTCTAATTCATTTTTTAGCGCATCGGCTAAATTCATAATATATAAGACATCATTCGCTGCGTATGCTTTTTGCTCTTCAGTTAAAGGACGTGCAAGCCAATCTGAACGTGTTTGATCTTTATCAATTTCTATATTTAAAATTTCTTTGAGAGCATTTTGATAACTGACCTGTAATCCGTGTCCGAGAAAAGACAAAGCCACCTGAGTATCAAATACATTATTAAGATGATTGCCTTTTGAATAATGGTAAATCAGATCAATATCTTCACCACAAGCATGGAAAATATTTTGCTTTGCAGCAAAAACTTTAGGCCAGAAACTCGAAAAATCTAGACGTGTACCGTCTAATAAAAACACCTGATCTGCGACATTGATTTGCAAGACACCCAATTTTGGCCATAGTGTATCAACTTTGATAAATTCAGTATCTAAACCATAAACATCTTGTTGACTCATTAGTGTCAAAACATGCTCGAGTTCTTTTTGCTCTTGGATAAATTGAAACATCATAAAAAACAATGTGCTAGATTGGTATCGAGATGTATTTTAGCTTAAATTATCAATTTTAAATATAAATTTTCAATTAAAGCGTCAAGCAAATCTATGTATACACTGTAAATAGTTATAAAACATGAAAAATTTAATATTTTTTTTGACTAAAAAACTATTCAGAAAAGTGATATTTCTCTAATCAAAAAAATAAGCACAATTTGTGCTTATTTCATTTGCATACGATTATGAACTGCTTGGCTTAAGGTGTGACTATCGACATACTCAAGCTCCCCCCCTTGTGGTACACCTTGAGCAATACGTGTCATTTTGATATTCAAATGACGTGTAGCTTCTACCAAATAATGTGCCGTAGCCTGTCCTTCAACCGTTGCATTGGTAGCGAGAATAGCCTCTGCTACCTGACCTTCAGCTAAGCGTTGAACTAATGCAGGTATGCCAACCTCTTCAGGCCCTATACCATCTAAAGGAGATAAATGCCCCCCCAATACATGATATTTGCCTCTGAAACTTCCACTTTGCTCAATTGCCATCACGTCTGCAGGAGATTCAACCACACAGAGCAAGGTATCATCTCGGTCTTGCGACAGACAAATGTCACACACCTCATTCTCAGTCAATGAGTGGCAAATAGAACATTCATGGATATGATCAGCGGCATCGCTAAGTGCTTCAGATAATGCCAAAGCACCTTGCTTATTCTTCATGATCAAATGCAACGCCATGCGCTGAGCCGATTTAGGCCCAACGCTTGGTAAAATTCGCAGTGCTTGGACGAGTTGGTCAAACCGTTCGCTGAACACTCGGCAATATCCTTAAAATAAACCTGATAAGCCAGGAGGTAATCCCATACCACTATTTGCAGACTTCATTGTTTCTTCTGAAATCGCTTCGGCTTGGCGTGCAGCATCATTCATAGCAGCTGCAATCAAATCCTCAATCATATCTGGATCGTCTTGAAGTAATTCTGGATTGATTTCAATGCGTTTTACCACATTACGGCAAGTCATTGTCACTTTTACCAAACCACCACCAGCTTCAGCATGCACTTCTTTCTGTGCAAGCTCTTCTTTCGCTTTCTTGATGTTGGACTCTACTTCCTTTTGCATGCGCTGTGCTTGTTGCATAAGCATGTTAATGTTCATTTGTATACTCCGAACAAATTTAAATTAGACTAAATCAAGACCACGTTGAATGTCTGCAATAATATCATCAACGTCTTCCAAACCTACTGAAAGACGAATTAAACCTTCTGCAATGCCAGCTGCAGCCTTCGCTTCATCAGACAATTTACCATGAGTAGTCGTTGCAGGATGAGTAATCGTTGATTTTGCATCCCCAAGATTTCCAGTAATAGAAATAAATTGAGTGTGATCAATTACTTTCCAAGCAGCTTCTCGCCCACCTTTTACCACGAATGAAACTATACCACCAAAACCTTTTTGTTGCTTTTTAGCCAAATCATGACCTACATGATCCGCTAAGCCAGCAAAGAATACTTTCTCAATTTTATCGTGCTGATGAAGCCACTCAGCAATCTTTTGTGCACTTTCAGAATGAGCCTTCATACGTAGACGAAGCGTTTCCAAACCTTTTAAGAAAACCCAAGCATTGAACGGACTCATAGAAGGCCCAGTTGTACGAACGTAGCCAAAAACTTCTTCAAGTAATTGATGACTACCTACGACAGCACCACCCAACGCACGACCTTGACCATCTAAATATTTTGTTGCTGAATACACGACAAGATCCGCACCCAGTTTTAATGGTTGTTGTAGCACTGGCGTACAGAAACTATTATCAATTGCGAGTAAGGCATCATTTTCATGCGCGATATCTGCTAATGCGCTAATATCAGCAATTTCCGATAATGGATTTGACGGAGATTCTACAAATAGTAGTTTAGTTTCTGGTTTGATCGCAGCTTTCCAAGCATCTAAATCTGTTAAATCAACAAAATTGACAGTCACACCAAACTTAGAAATGTATTTTTCAAATAAGGCCACGGTTGAACCAAATACTGCTCGAGAACATACAACATGATCACCAGCCTTTAAGAATGACATCGCCACCGCCATGATCGCAGCCATACCCGTACTTGTTGCCACTGCACGTTCAGCACCTTCCATTGCAGCCAATCTTTTTTCAAACATTGCGACTGTTGGGTTTGTAAAGCGAGAATAAATATTACCGGGCTCTTTCCCAGAGAATTTAGCTGCTGCTTCTGCTGCATTTGCATATACAAATGAAGAAGTTAGAAACATCGGTTCAGCATGCTCACCTTCAAAACTGCGCGTATGACCTGTACGAAGTGCTAATGTATCAAGTTGGTATTCAATGTCGTCTTGCTGGCTCATTGCTCTAAATCAGTCCTAAAAACTGCCTTTGTGAATAATTGCCAACATTTTGAGCGCCCAAAGCATTTAAGGTCAAGGTAAAATATATAAATATCGCTTAGACTTCGTTCAAATCACATGCTTATGAGATCTTCAACCTTCATGGAACATTTAAAAACTAACTGGCGTTCTAAACAAAGCAAGTTAAAAAATTTAGGGACACGCATTTTTTACGGTAAATCTTTGGTTTTATCTCAAGCAACGCCGTATGAAGTGATAGGTACTCATAAATCGAGTAAAATTCGATATTACGCATCTGAAAATAAAAAATATGTTGAGCCATTGGTCTTTGTCGCGCCTTTAGCGATCAAGATGGATATTTATGATCTTTATCCATACCGTTCTCTTATCAAATATTATACAGAGCAAGGTTTTGATGTGTATTTATTGGATTGGGGACACTTTAGCTATAAAGATCGCGATCTCAACTTTTTAGGTTTTATTGATGATGCAATCCCGAATTGTATCGATCAAATACGCACACACGCTAAATCTGATCAAATTTCATTACATGGCTGGAGTATGGCGGGAATATTTGTTCTGTTGTACACAGCGCTCAGACAGCCGAACCATGTAAAAAATCTAATCGTTTTAGGTAGTCCAATTGATAGCTTTGCTTCAGGTAGTATCGGAAAGCTATATGCTAAGATGAATCGCTATCTTGAAAGAACTCGTCTACTCAAACATAAAGTTTATAACGGTCGTATTCCTAAGCGCCTCATTCACTCCCCAGGTATTTTAAATGCAATTGGATTTAAAATTTTAGATCCAAAAGGTTGGTATGAAGGCCATAAACAATTATTACTGAATCTTGATGATAAAAAACTTTTGCATGAACATGCCACTTTAGGTTATTTCCTCAATCATATGATTGATTATCCTGCTGGGGTAAACCAAGATATGTTATTCAATGTCTGGTTAAGAAATCCGCTAAAAAATGGTTATATCGAACTTCAAGATAAGAAAATCGAATTAAAAAATATAGACTGCTCTCTTATGATTGGCGCGGGTTCAAGCGATCAAATGGTCACAGCTGATGCTGTTAGACCATTGACTGAATTGACAAATAGTCGTGATGTCACGTTTACTCTTATTCCTGGTGGGCATTTAGGTTTAATGTCGAGTCAAAAAAGTGCCGATCAATTTTGGCCTGAACTTGCTCACTGGTTAGCAGAGCGTTCAACACAAATAGAGTAAAGAAAATGACGACAGTTGCATTTATTGGATTAGGCGCAATGGGTTACCGTATGGCAGCTCATTTACCCAAACACTATGAATCAGTTTTGGTATGGAATCGAAATTTCGAGAAAGCCAAACAACATGCAACTGAATATCAAACACAAGCTGTATCACTTCAAGAAGCTGCCCAAGCTGATATCATTTTTAGTTGCTTACCAACGAGTCAGCAAGTCAATGAGATCATTCATCAAGTCGACATTAAATCTGGATCAATTTGGGTAGACTGTACCAGTGGCGTGCCTGATGCAGCTAAAGCACAACAAGCTTTTTTAAAATCAAAAGGTGTATATTTTCTAGATGCGCCGGTTAGCGGACAAACTATTGGTGCTGAAAATGCGACTTTAACCTTCATGGTTGGTGGTGAAAAAGCGGCTTTTGAAGCTGCATTACCAGCAATGCAAGCCATGGGTAAACTGATTAAGCATGTAGGAGACTCAGGATCTGGTTTTGCTGTGAAAGCAGTGAACAACATGCTCTTGGCTGTTCACTTATGTGCCGCTGCTGAAGGTTTTACTGCACTTAAAGCACATGGTGTGGATTTAAATGAAGCATTAGAGTGCATCAATGCTTCAAGTGGTAAAAGTGGTGTGACTGAAAATGTATTGCCTCAACGGGTATTAAATCGAAGTTTTCCAAATACTTTTGCCTTACCGTTACTGAGCAAAGACACTGGTATCGCAGTAGACCTCATTCATCAAGCAAAATTATCCGCACCTGTCATTACGCTTACTCAAAGTCTAATTGGTGCTGCTAATGCAATAGCTGAACCTAATAGTGATTTTTCGACAGCAGTTAAAATGTACGAATCATGGAGCAAAATTACCTTAGAATAAATTTTCGCCATTGAATTCACATATAAAGCCCATATAATTGAAATGTGACAATATCAAATGTCCATTTCTAAATGAGGATACTCATGAATAAGTTTTTATTAGGTTTAATTACTGCTGTATCTGTTTCAGCTGGGGTTAATGCTTTTGCCGATACTACAAAAGAGTGTGAAAAACTTAAAGATGATTACAACATCATCTATGCATCAAAAGGCTTCTGTTTTAAAGATCCAGATACTAAGGCAAAGTTCGGCAATGAAAATTGCAATACAACTAAACCTAAGTTCTCAGAAAAAGAGCAACAAAAGCTTGACTCCATTAAGCAACGTCAGAAAGAATTGAACTGTAAATAATTCAATCTAATTACATTCTGGGAATAGTTATGGCTTACGATGATCAAAATATTTTTGCAAGAATTCTACGTGGTGAACTTCCTGCAATTAAAGTGTATGAGGATGAGCAAGTTCTTGCATTTATGGACATTATGCCTCAGGCAGATGGTCATACTTTAGTCATCCCTAAATCACCTGCCGTAACTTTACTCGACTTAGATCCAAACACTGCAGCGTACACGATTCAAATCGTTCAAAAAATTGCAAAAGCGATTGAAACAGCACTAGATGCAAAAGGTATAGTGTTGATGCAGTTATCTGGTGCTGCAGCTGGGCAAACCGTGCCTCACGTTCACTTCCATCTTATTCCAAGTTCAATTCATGAACTGGGTAAACACGCAGCACAAATGGGTGATCAAGAGCGTATCAAGACTTTGGCTGAGAAGATTAAAGCTGCTTTATAACAGATCCTCATAA
This sequence comes from Acinetobacter sp. ANC_7634, assembly GCF_056779875.1. Lineage (NCBI taxonomy): Bacteria > Pseudomonadati > Pseudomonadota > Gammaproteobacteria > Moraxellales > Moraxellaceae > Acinetobacter > Acinetobacter sp. ANC_7634. The sequence goes on from NZ_JBWYIT010000014.1 coordinate 54,220, forward strand.
AAAAGGAGCTTTGGCTCCTTTTTTTTGGTTTATGCCTTTTGATTACTATAAATTGTTTCTATCCATTTTCATGATAATGAAATAAATTCTTAATATTACTGACTTATTTGTAATGAATACTTAGCACCAATAGAGAACAGTAGTTACAAAAAAACTACTGATCATGATTATTAGGACAATAAATCAGTCTTTACTGGAGCTAGAAATGAAAAAAACACTTTGTGCATTAGCAGTTGGGGCAACACTAATTACACCATCAATCGCAATGGCAGCCGACGTTAAAATTTATGGTCGTGCGCATGTTTCATTAGATTACCTTGATGATGGTAAAGATTATAATGAAGTGGGTTTATCATCTAATTCATCTCGTCTAGGCTTTAAAGTTGAACAGAAACTAGAAAATGATATGACTGTTTTTGGTCAAATTGAACAAGAAATCAACTTTGCTAGCGGTGGACAAAATTCAGGTGTTGATTTTGCAACACGTGATACATTTGTTGGCTTAAAAGGTAATTTCGGTCAAACTCGTGTCGGTCGTTTTGATAGCCCTTTTAAAATAGCACGTGGTCCAGTTAACTTTTTCGGCGATCAAGTAGGTGATTTACGTAATGTAACACGTGCTGGTGACTTACGTTTTGATGAGCGTAATGAAAATACCATCGAATATAAATCACCAAAATTCGGAAATGGGTTCAATGTATTAGCAGCACTTTCATTGCACGAAAGCAATTCTCCAGGCTTCACGGAAACAATTGTAGATAAAGATACTGGTGAAGTTATTCAAAAGAAAGGCGACTCTAAAAAGAATAAAGCTTACGATCTTGCATTGACCTATAAAGAAGGTCCTGTTGATTTCGCAGCTGCTTATGAACACTATGAAGAAGATGCGACTCGCGGCGAACGTGATGGCTTCCGTTTAGCTGGTGCTTATAAAATCACACCTGAGCTAAATATTGGTGGTTTATATCAATATATGACTCATGACAATGACGTAAAAAATCCTGATGCACAAGTCATTGGTGTTGCAGCTGATTATAAATTTGCACCAAAAACATATATCCGTGGTCAAGTGATGCACCGTGATGTAGATGCTAAAGATGCGAACGCAACACTCATTGCTTTAGGACTTGAACATCGTCTTGATAAAGCAGTTCGTGTTTACGGTAACGTCGCAACTGTGCTTAATGACAAAAACTCAAGCCTTACACCGTGGGAACAAGCACGTACAAATAATGTGAAGGGTTTCAAAGGTGAGGATGCTTTAGGTTTATCTTTAGGTTTCCGTTACGATTTCTAAGCCCTAATTGATTTAAAAAAAGCACACTTATTGTGTGCTTTTTTGATTAAAATAAAATAAATCCAATTATATATATTTATCGAATATATACCAATCAATGTAATATTACTGTCACACATCAAACGTACCATCGCTGCAAGGTCTTTCCTGACGGCTCAAAAAGCAATAATTGGTACTATGCACTCTTTTGAAAACTTTCAACACAATTCAGACACTTACATTAATCGCGAACTTTCATTATTAGAATTCCATAAACGAGTTTTAGCTCAAGCTAAAGACCCTCACCACCCCTTATTAGAGCGACTAAATTTTTTAATCATCTTTTCTCGGAATTTAGATGAGTTTTTTGAAATACGCGTTGCTGGACTTTTAAAACAGATCGAATTAAATCAAATAACTACTGCGGCTGATGCTATTCCCAATGAAATTATTTTAGAACAAATATCTAAAACAACGCATCATGCGGTTCAAGAACAATATCAGATACTTAATAACGAGCTCATTCCTCAACTTAAATCTTATGGTATCGAATTTATCCAATATCATGGAATTTTAGATAAATATACTGAATGGATTCAAAACTACTTCAGTAAATTTATTCAACCAGTAATCACGCCCATCAGTTTAGACCCTGCCCATCCTTTTCCCCGTTTAGTCAATAAGAGCCTTAATTTTATTGTCACGCTTGAAGGTAAAGATGCTTTTGGTCGTCAGATTGAGCTCGCGATCGTACCTGCACCGAGAACTTTGCCAAGGGCGGTCAAAATTCCTGATGACTTATGCGAAGGTAAGCAACATTACATCCTGTTGTCGGCTATTCTGCAACAACATATCAATGACTTATTTCCAGGAATGAAGGCGACAGGATGCTACCAATTCCGTGTTACACGCAATGCTGACTTAAATTTAGCTGACGATGTAGACGATCTGGCAGTTGCTCTTAAAGATGAACTTTCTTCGCGAAGATTTGGACGTGAAGTTCGACTTGAAATTGATCACAATTGCCCAGAAACGATTAACCAATATCTACTTGAACAATTTTCTTTAGAACCTTCACAACTCTATCGTGTTCAAGGTCCTGTAAATTTAGCTCGATTATTTTCAGATTTTGATTGTCCAGATTTGAAGTTTAAACCCTATCAACCCGTGATACCGAAGATATTGAGACAATCAAAAAGTATATTTGATGTATTAAAACAACGTGATGTCCTTTTACATCATCCTTTTGACTCATTTTCACCCGTCATCAACCTGTTAAAAGAGGCTGCAAAAGACCCTAATGTCTTGGCAATTAAGCAAACTCTTTATCGCAGCGGACCAGATTCAGAGATCGTTCAGGTCTTAGCAGAAGCAGCACGAAATGGTAAAGAAGTTACTGCGATTATTGAATTACGTGCTAGATTTGATGAAGAATCCAATATCATGGTCGCCAACCTCCTACAAGAAGCTGGAGCTGTTGTTGTGTATGGCATCGTGGGCTATAAAACTCACGCTAAAATGATTCTGGTTGTTCGTAGAGAAGCAGATCATCTGAAACGTTATGTTCATTTGGGAACTGGCAATTATCATGCTGGTAATGCAAAAATGTATACCGATTACGGTCTTCTGACCACTGATGATGACATTTGTGAAGATGTCCATAAAATCTTTCAAGAATTGACAGGTATGGGAAAAATGGCAAAGCCTAAAAAGCTGTTCCATGCACCTTTTACCTTGCATGAACAGCTTTTAAAACTCATTGCCAATGAAATCCACCATGCTAAGTCTGGTCATAAAGCGCATATTATTATCAAAGTTAACGCTTTAACTGAACCTAAATTAATCGCGGCACTTTATCAAGCGTCAAATGCAGGTGTTCAAATCGATCTGATCATTCGTTCCATCTGTTCATTAAGACCTCAAGTACGACAGTTATCAGAAAATATCCGCGTCAGATCCATTGTAGGACGTTTTTTAGAACACACACGGGTCTACTATTTTCTAGATCAAGGCAATGAGAAATTATATTGTTCAAGTGCAGACTGGATGGGACGTAATTTATTTTCAAGAGTAGAAACTTGTTTTCCGATTGAAGATAAAAAACTAAAGAAAACGATTATTAAAGATGGTCTACTGAATTATCTGAACGATAATCAACGTGCTTGGGAATTAGATCAAGAACATCAATGGAACAAGGTATGCCCACCTGATGATCAAGAAATTTTTATCGCTCAAGAATATCTAACCAATCTACGTCAAATGTAGTGATCAAACATTAAGTGTGATCCACAATGTCCTTAAATTGAGCATCTAATACTTGGGCCAATAATTGAGGATCTAATCCGATATCTAGCCCTCGTTTTCCACCACTCACGTACACCTTTTTAAGAGAACTTGCCGATTGGTGAATGACTGTATTAAGTCGCTTTTTTTGAGCAATTGGACTAATCCCACCCACTAAGTAACCGGTCAGACGCTCAGCCACTTTCGGATCAGCCATTTTAAGTTTTTTACAACTGAAAGCATTCGCCGCCTTTTTTAAATTAAGTTGATGGTCCACTGGTAAAATTGTCACAAAATAATTGACATCATCTGTCACTAGAAGTGTCTTAAAAACTTCATGTACAGATAAACCCAATTTTTGAGCTGCTTCTAAACCAAAACTTTCAGCATTAGGATCATGCTCATATTCATGAACAGAATAATCTATCTTTTTGTTTTTTAGAAATTTACAAGCTGGCGTCATGATGATTTCAGGCATTTAATAATGGCATTATTATAAGAAAATATTGAATCAATTTTAAAGTTTTTCTGATCTATTTATCTTACTCATCAATATATTGCAAAACTACAACACTCCAATTTATCTAGGGCTTGACCCCAATCACCAGCTTACTTATGATTTTTGCAAATTGAATTTGTACGGTTACTATTTTGCTTTTTTTACAACGTTTACAATCACCTCCCCCATCCTTTACTTTCCTTAAATATAGTTTAGTTCTATCATCGTGTATCGTGTTTGTCGGTTGCTCATCTTTAGGTGGTGGTTCAGTACAAAAACGCGCCGCAAAACTTTCAACAGGTATTCAAAAGGCATACTCTGTACACCCAGACACCGCAAATAGGGTTTCACCACTAATTGTGCAAAGTGCGCAACAATTTGATGTCGACCCCCTGTTAATGGCCGCTCTTATTCGACAAGAATCGAGTTATCGAAATTATGCAGTATCACCAGCAGGTGCTGTAGGTCTTACCCAAATTATCCCTAGATATTGGCAACAATCTTGTCCAGGTGACCTTTTTCAAGAAAATATTAATATACATTGTGGGACTTTTATCCTATCAAAATATAATCAATCTGCTGGTAGCTGGAAAAAAGCACTGGCCTATTACAACGTTGGACCTACTGGATACAACACAAATCGAAAAATGAAAAAACAAGGTAAACGTTATGCCAAACAGGTTAAAGAGCATCAAAAAATTTTAAAATCACATTTATAAAAAAAGCCTCTTATGAGGCTTTTATTCTACTGTGTAATTGAAGATGCGATTTTTATTTTTTCAGGAACTGTTTCAATCACTTTTGTCCTTTTAATACATAATACGGCTATTGCACCAATTACTGCTGGTATAGCAACGGCAATGAAATTCCATTTGTGCGGCAATTCCATTCCTAAAAGAATACCAATGACAATGGGGCCGACAATTGCACCTATACGCCCTACTGCTGAAGCCCAACCAATCCCAGTTGAACGTACAGCAATTGGATAAGATTGCGCTACATAGCTATATATTAAAATACTTGTACCAATTGATGCTGCACCAGCCAATGCCACAAGTAGATAAATAACCATTGGCGGCGAATTGAAACTTAATCCAAATAAAGCAAAAGCTCCAATTACAAACATCGAAATCACTACAGGTTTGAGATGAAATTTGTCTGCTAGAATTCCACCACCAATAGTACCGATGACAGCGCCAATATTTAATGAAAGTAAAAACGTTAAACTACTTCCTAAAGAATAACCTGCAGCCATCATTAACTTTGGTAACCAACTTCCTAATGCGTATGTCATTAAAAGACACATAAAAAAGCAGCACCAAAATAACAACGTCGTTGTCGCTCTATTATCAGTAAAAAGAGATTTAACCGATGCATCAGGTAGTTTAATTTCGTTTAGAACCAAATGAGTTGTAGAATTAACATTTAAATCTGCGTTGATCTTATTAATAATTCCTGAGGCAGGTTCATAATTTTTTTGTTTCACTAAAAATGTTAGTGATTCAGGCATATACTTCCATATAAACGGTAATACTAATAATGGAATTCCTGCGATAAAGAACATAATCTGCCAACCAAATTCAGGTGTAAATTTTACACCCAATAAAGCCGCCATAATTCCGCCAACTGCATAGCCACTAAACATAATCGTAACTAAGGTACTTCTCAATTTTTGTGGTGCATATTCAGAAGTTAAAGTTACTAAATTTGGCAAAACACCGCCTATACCAAGTCCAGCAATAAATCTTAAAATTCCAAATTCTGTTGGATTACTTGCGAATCCTCCTAAAAAAGTAAAACCACTGAACAAGGTTACACAAATTAAAATAACTTTTTTTCGACCAATTTTATCTGCCAACATACCAAAAAGCATCGCACCAAACATCATTCCCGCTAGCGCTGTGCTCGCTAATAACCCAGCTTGGACAGAAGTCATACCCCACTCTTGCATAAGAAGTGGCAACGTTACGCCATTAATTGCTAAATCATAACCGTCAAAAATTACGATAAATAAACACCATAATACGATTGATAAATGAAAGGGTTTAAATTTTGCATTATCAATTACAGCATTCACATTCATTGTCTGCGCTGTCATTTTTATCTCACCTCCAATTGTGAGTATTTTTAAAATAATGAACCAAGATTCATATTTTATATAAATGCAATAAATTAGGATTTTTGTCTATACAACTTTCTAGTGGACTATTCATTTAATAGATTGATTAATAATTCAATTGGCATAAAAAATCATGAAAATTCAAGTTTTAAGAGTTTTATATTTATTCTTAGTTACTAAGAATGAATTCTTATATAACCTTTCGACTGAAATCTTGATTTTTAATACTCAATCTGCAAATTAGGATTGGCATTTTATTTAATAGTCAACTTTGATGCTCTTTGTAAATAAAAATTTCATTGTAAATCATTCATTTTTTGAACCATTCATTATTGTTTATTATTTAGCTTTTCAACTAATTAGTTGGGTTGTTTTTATGATATTAGCCTTATCACTAAGGCATTTATTGTTTAGCATAAATTAACTGAATGGAGCTTCTTATTTAATTACAAGGTTTTAATTATTTTCAAATTCAATTTATATATATAAAAAAACACCCCCTTCGAATGAAGGGGGTGTTTAGAATAATGAGCTGGCGATGACTTACTCTCACATGGGTAACCCCACACTACCATCAGCGCTAAGAGGTTTCACTTCT
>NZ_JBWYIT010000015.1:0-55010 GCF_056779875.1 Acinetobacter sp. ANC_7634
GAGTAAGTCATCGCCAGCTCATTATTCTAAACACCCCCTTCAATACAAGGGGGTGTTTTTTTATATATATAAATTGAATTTGAAAATAATTAAAACCTTGTAATTAAATAAGAAGCTCCATTCAGTTAATTTATGCCAAAAGATTGATGATTCTTGCAATTAAAAAAACAACAATAAATGTCAGTATGCCTATGAGGATTTAAATAATTTCAGGGACATAGTTGATGCAATACAATCCGATCTATTACACAGATGAACACTTTGCATTTGCAGATGCAGTAAAAAAATTTGTAGAAAAAGAAATTATTCCCTATGTAAATGAGTGGGATGAAGCCGAATCTTTTCCACGAGAACTCTACAAAAAAGCTGCAGAAGTTGGATTGATGGCATCAGGTTTTGATGAAAAATACGGTGGTATCCCTGATACAGATGCATTCTATACTTTATTGGGGTGTGTGGAGTTGGCAAAGGCTGCATCAGGAGGGTTAATCGCTTCATTACTTTCACATATGATCGGTGCACCGCCAATCAATAGCTTTGCAAGTGAAGAGGTGAAAGCAGAGGTTTTGCCACAAATCTTATCAGGTGAGAAGATTTCGGCATTAGCAATAACAGAACCGGGAGGGGGGTCTGATGTTGCAGCACTTAAAACAAAAGCAGTAAAAGAAGGTGATTACTATGTAGTCAGTGGCGAAAAAACCTTTATTACTTCTGGTATTCGCGCTGATTACTATACCGTTGCCGTTCGAACTGATCCTGAAGGAAAAGGACCCAATGGTATCTCAATGCTACTGATTGATGCCCATACACCAGGTATTACAAAAACGAAGTTAGATAAAATGGGATGGTGGGCTTCTGATACCGCTCATCTACACTTCGATCAAGTTAAAGTGCCTGCAAGAAATTTGATTGGTCCTGAGAATATGGGTTTCTTTGTTATCATGAATAACTTCAATATGGAGCGTTTTTTCTTGGCTGCGAGTAGTTATGGTTATGCAAAAGTTTGTTATGAAGAAGCTCTAGATTGGGCTCAACAGCGACGTACTTTTGGTAAACGCTTGGTAGATCATCAAGTTGTTCGTCATAAATTGGTAGATATGGCAACACGTTTACAAACGACTCGCGCTTTACTTGAAGATACGGCATATAAAATGGGTCGTCCTGAACTTCAAGGGAATGAAATGATTGCACAAATTTGTATGCTCAAAAACGTAGCAACGCAAACTATGCAATTCTGTGCTGATGCAGCCGTTCAAACACTAGGTGGCATGGGCTTTATGCGTGGCATGAAATCTGAACGTATATATCGCGAAGTTAAAGTGAATATGATAGGCGGTGGAGCTGAGGAAATTATGAAAGATTTGGCAAGCCGACAGCTGGGCTTCTAAAAGAAATAAAAAGGTGGATTAAGCCACCTTTTTTAATTGATCAGATATAAAGTTAAGCATTCATTGCCATATCCCAGACGATATTGGTTAACTCATCAAGTGACATTTTCCCTTCTGGATTGTACCAAGTTACGGTCCAAGCGATTGAACCACCAATCAGTCTTCGCCAGATAAAAGGATCGTGCTTAATTTTGCCTTTGTCATGTAATACCTTGATGACACTCAGCCATATCCCTTCATAATCATTTCTTAATTTTAATAGTTTCTTCTGATTTTCCTCAGAAAGTGAAAACCATTCATAGACCAATACAGCCATAGCGGAACCTGTATCCCCAGAGATCGCATCGAGTTCAGCTTTAATCAGAGCCTTGAGTTGTTGCTCTGGATGGTCTGAAGTGGATATGGCACTTTCAAGGCAAGCGTGATTGTAAATGATGGTTTGTTCCATCACATGCGCCAAAATATCGTCTTTGGTTTTGAAATGATGAAATAAACTTCCAGATTGGATGCCAATAAACTGTGCGAGTTCACGAACAGTGGTTTTGGCATAACCTTGTTTATGGAATAAATAAGCTGCCCCCAAAAGTAAACGACCACGTGGTGTATCGTCAAAGCAGGCTATTGGTTGAATTTGGTCAATAGAGGTCGCGATCATCTTGTTATTTTATCCTATTTTGTTTTCTAAACGCGTTGCTTCCATGCAAATTTTAGCGCAATAAGCAGATTTGCAAATAATAATAACATTTTGCACTTTACAAACCAAGCGCTTGCTTGGTAGATTAAGCTCAAATTCTAAACAGAATAATGAGATGGTTATGACAAATATTCAGGACGAACAAAAAATTGTAAAAATTGGCTGTGCTTCAGGTTTCTGGGGAGATACCAACACAGCTGCATTTCAATTGGTACACATGTCGGATATTAACTATTTAGTATTTGATTATCTTTCAGAAATCACCATGTCTATCATGGCAAAAGCCAAAATGAAAGATCCTTCTCATGGATATGCATTGGACTTTGTTAGTCGTGTTATGACACCGCTCATCAACAAAATTGCGGACAAGAAAATCAAAGTTGTAAGTAATGCTGGCGGTGTAAATCCATTGGCATGCCGTGATGCACTTCAAGAAGTGATCAAAAATGCTGGTTTAGATTTGAAAGTTGCGGTGGTACTTGGTGATGATTTAATGGATCAGCACGTTGAACTTCAAAAACAAAATATAAAAGAAATGTTTAATGGTGAGGATCTTCCTCCACATGTCGCAAGTAGTAATGCTTATTTGGGTGCTGTAGGGATTCGTGACGCTCTGGATTTAGGTGCAGACATTGTGATCACAGGTCGTGTCGTGGATTCGGCTGTGGTGATTGGGCCTTTATTGCATGAATACAAATGGGATTTAGCGGATTACGATAAATTGGCACAGGCGGCACTTGCAGGTCATGTGATTGAGTGTGGTGCACAATGTACTGGCGGTAACTTCACAGATTGGCGTTTGGTTGAAGGCTTTGACAATATGGGCTTCCCAATTGTTGAAGTGAAAGCAGATTCATCATTTGTGGTGACTAAGCCAAATGGTACAGGTGGTTTAGTATCTCCGGGTACGGTAGGCGAACAAATTGTATATGAGATTGGTCATCCACAAGCTTATCTATTACCTGATGTAACGGCTGATTTTAGCCAAGTCAAACTTGAGCAAGTGGGTGTGCATCGTGTACTTGTGACAGGTGCAAAAGGTACAGCGCCAACACAACACTACAAAGTAAGCACGACCTATCCTGATGGTAACCGTGTATTAGTCAGCTTCTTACTTGCAGGCCAAGATGCAGAAGAAAAAGCTTATGCCGTTTCTAATGCAATTTTAAATAAAGTTGAGCGTGTAATGGCGCTTCGTTCAATTCCACCATTTACTGAAAAATCTATTGAGATTTTAGGTACGGAAACAACTTATGGTGCAAACCGACGTGTGCAAAATCCACGTGAAGTTGTGGTGAAAATTGCAGTTAAACATATGTTTAAAGAAGCATGTATGTTCTTTGCTTCTGAAATTGCACAAGCTTCTACAGGTATGGCACCTGCATTAACAGGGATTGTGGGGGGGCGTCCAAAACCATCTCCAGTAATTAAATTATTCTCGTTCTTGGTAGAAAAATCGAAATTAAATATCGAGGTGGATATCAATGGCGAGCGTCATAAAGTTGCTGTACCACATGGTGAGCCACTTGCTGAAATTCCAACCATCCCAGCAGGGGAAGTGGCAACTTTAACTGGTAACGAAATTGAAGTGCCTTTAGTTCAAGTTGCACATGCACGTAGTGGTGATAAAGGTAACTACAGCAACATCGGTGTACTTGCACGTAAACCAGAATTTTTACCTTGGATTCGTGCATCTTTAACTGAAGCCAATGTTGCTGAATATATGAAGCATGTATTTGAAGGCGGTGAAGGGGGCGAAGTACGTCGCTATGAATTACCGGGCTTAAATGCAATGAACTTCTTACTCATTGATGCACTTGGCGGTGGTGGCGTGGCAAGTTTACGTATTGACCCACAAGGTAAAGCCTTTGCACAGCAATTATTAGATATGCCAGTGAAAGTGCCTGCAGATTTACTGTAAGCATAAATTTGGGCATCGCCATGGTGCCCAATCTAAAACAATTTACATCAATTAAAAATGGAAATATGCGCAATGGGTTATCAATCAATTTTTAGAAATGATGCATTCGCTGGCAAAGTCGTGATTGTAACAGGTGGTGGCTCGGGCATTGGTCGTTGTACGGCGCATGAGCTTGCATCACTTGGTGCGCAAGTGGTGATTACAGGTCGTAAGATCGAAAAACTTGAAAAAGTGATTGCTGAAATCACTGAAGATGGTGGTCGTGCACATGGCATCGTGTGTGATAACCGCGAAGAAGAACAAGTTAAAAAAATGATTGCGGAAGTGATCGAAAAATTCGGTCGTATTGATGGTTTAGTGAATAACGCAGGCGGTCAGTTCCCATCAACATTAGAAAGTATTTCTGCCAATGGTTTTGATGCTGTCATCCGTAATAACTTACATTCGACCTTTTATCTTATGCGTGAAGCCTATAACCAGTGGATGGCAAAAAATGGTGGTGCCATCGTCAATATGGCAGCAGATATGTGGGGCGGTATGCCGGGTATGGGGCACTCAGGTGCAGCACGTTCAGGTGTTGATAACCTGACCAAAACGGCTGCGGTGGAATGGGGTAAGTCAGGTGTGCGTGTTAACTGTGTGGCACCAGGTTGGATTATCTCATCAGGGATGGATACCTATTCAGGCCCTGTCGCAGAATTCATTATCCCTAACCTTTCTAGCAATGTGCCTTTACAACGTATGGGAACAGAGTCGGAAGTATCTTCGGCGATTGTTTATCTATTATCTGACGCTGCTAACTTTGTTTCAGGGATGACAGTACGTATTGATGGTGCGGCTTCACAAGGTACACGCGTATTCCCATTATCATCTGCAGAAAATAGTGAGTCTTATAACGGCTTCCACCGTGCATTTATTCCAGATGTACTAAAGAAAAAAGACGAAAAGAATTAATCGAGATTATAAGGAACAAGGAGGAAACGGAATGGCAGTGATTCAGTCCGAAGTTGCAGTAGGAAGCGAAGTATTTGAACAGAATAAAGCGAAATTGCTCGAGCAAATCGAAGAGATTCGAGCGATTCAAAAAAGTGCGCTAGATCGTTCTTATAAAGCTAAGCCTAAGTTTGATAAAAAAGGAAAGATTTTACCGCATGAGCGTGTACGTATGTTGCTCGATGCAGATTCTCCATTTGTAGAGTTGTGTGGTCTTGTGGGTTACAAGATGCATGATGATAAAGATGGTTCAGAAGCAGGTGGCGGGATCATTGCAGGGATTGGTTTTGTAAATGGTACACGTTGTATGGTGGCTGCCAATAACAGTGCGATCAAAGGCGGTACGATTGCCCCAATGGGTGTACACAAAAGCCTTCGTTTACACCAAATTGCGTTAGAGCAAAAATTACCAATCATTACTTTGGCAGAAAGTGGTGGTGCAAACTTAAACTACGCAGCAGAAGTATTTACTGCCGGTGGTACAACATTTGCCAACCAAGCACGTTTATCTGCAAAAGGGATTCCACAAGTTTCTGTAGTCCATGGTAACGCAACAGCAGGTGGTGCATACCAACCGGGTCTTTCTGATTATGTGATTACTGTACGTAAGCAAACTGAAATGTTGCTTGCAGGTCCGCCATTATTATTGGCTGCAACAGGTGAAGTAGCGACTGCTGAAGAATTAGGTGGTGCAGAAATGCATGCTCAATTGGCAGGTACAGCAGAATACTTGGCAGAAAATGATGCCGATGGTATCCGTATCGCACGTGAAATCTTTAAGCATTTAAACTGGAAAGAGCAAGTTAAGCTTGAAATACCAGAATATAAAGAGCCACGTTACTCGGCAGAAGAATTGCTTGGCATCATTCCTTCAGATCCAAAACAACCTTTGGATATGAAAGAAATCATTGCCCGTATTGTTGATGATTCTGATTTCTTCGAGTTCAAAAACGAATATGACTCACATACAGTGTGTGGTTGGTCAAAAGTCGGTGGTATGCACTTAGGCATCATTACTAATAATGGCCCAATTACGCCACAAGGTGCAGCAAAAGCAGCGCAGTTTATTCAATTATGTGAACAAACCAAACGCCCAATTTTATTCCTGCATAACACCACAGGTTTTATGGTGGGTACAGATGCAGAACAAAACGGCATCATTAAACATGGTTCTAAACTGATCCAAGCTGTTGCGAATTGTACAGTGCCGAAGATTTCGATCATTGCACATGGTTCATACGGTGCAGGTAACTATGCGATGTGTGGTCGTCCACTTGGCCCACAATTTATTTTCTCATGGCCGAACTCTCGTGTTGCGGTGATGGGTGGTGCGCAAGCAGGTAAGGTACTTCGTATTGTTGCGGAAGCGAAACAACGTGAATCTGGCATGGAGCCAAATGAGCAAATGTTGGACTTCTTAGAGCAATCGACAGCAATGAAATTAGAGTCGCAATCGACTGCATTATTCAACACAGCGATGTTGCATGATGATGGCATTATAGATCCACGTGATACACGTAAATTGCTGATTTTCTTATTGCAAACCATTAATGAATCACAAGCACGTGAATTGAATCCAACACGTTTTGGTGTACCAAGATTCTAACTTTTATTACCTCACCCTAACCCTCTCCTAAGAGGAGAGGAAATAGCTTTCTTAAATGAAGTGAGAAAGCTCCTCCCTTTTTCAAAGGAAGGTTAGGAGGGATTAAAGATTAAAAACAAATATTGAAATTTTAAGGAAGACAAAAATGAAATTTACTGAAGAACATGAAGCGCTACGCCGTACAACACGTCAATTTGTAGAAAATGAAATCAACCCATATACAGCAGAATGGGAAAAAGCGGGTCGATTCCCAATCCATGAAGTATTCAAAAAAATGGGTGATTTGGGTTTATTAGGTATTTGTAAACCTGAAGAAAACGGTGGTTTAGCACTCGATTATTCTTATAACTTGGTGGTTGCAGAAGAGCTAGGTCGTATCAATGTTGGTGGTGTTGCACTTGCGATGGGTGTACAAACTGATATGGCAACACCTGCGATTGCTCGTTTTGGTTCTAAAGAATTACGTGATGAGTTTTTAACACCAGCGGTTGCAGGTGAAAAAGTTGCAGCGATTGCGGTATCTGAAGTTCAAGCAGGATCTGACGTTGCAGCACTTAAAACGACAGCAGTAAAAGATGGTGATGACTATATTATTAATGGTCATAAAATGTGGATTACGAACTCGCTTCAAGCAGACTTCTTCTGTTTGTTAGCGAATACTTCTGACGGTAAACCACACTTTAATAAGTCAATGATTGTGGTTCCTGCCAATACACCGGGGATTACTTTCTCTGAGCCATTAGATAAATTAGGTATGCGTTCTAGTACCACTGCACAAGTGTTCTTTGACAACGTACGTGTGCCACAACGTAACTTAGTGGGTCAAGAAGGCATGGGCTTTATGATGCAAATGCTTCAGTTCCAAGAAGAGCGTATGTGGGGGGCTGCAAACGCAATGGGCGGTATGTTGCAATGTATCGAAAAAACAATTCAGTACACTAAAGAACGTACGACGTTTGGTCAGCCGTTAATTGATAACCAATATATCCATTTCCGTTTTGCTGAGTTAATGACAGAGATTGAAGCACTGAAAGCATTAACCTATCGTGCTTGTGAACTTCATATCGAAGGTGAAAACGTGACTCAAATGGCGTCTATGGCAAAACTGAAAGCGGGTCGTTTAACGCGTGAAGTTGCAGATAGCTGCTTACAGTTCTGGGGTGGTAATGGCTTTATGGCAGATAACCCAGCTGCACAATTCTACCGTGATGGTCGTTTAGTATCTATTGGCGGTGGTGCGGACGAAATCATGCTTGGCATTATCTGTAAGATGATGGACATCCTTCCTGGTAAGAAAAAATAAGCAGGAGATCTGATATGACATTATCAAGTTCAATTGCCAATTTAGAAGTTGATGGCAGCATCATCCTAGAGCAAGACGGTGGCATCTTAACTTTATGGTTAAATCATCCTGAAAGCCGTAATGCCATGAGCCTAAAAATGGTGGAATCCATTCAGGCTGTATTTACAGCAATTAAAGATGATGTATCTGTACGTGCTGTAATTTTGCGTGGTAAAGGTGGTCATTTCTGTGCAGGTGGAAACATCAAAGATATGGCGGGTATCCGTGCTAAAGCCATGGAAGTCGGCAATAACACACCTTATACCGATTTTAACCGTACCTTTGGTGCAATGATTGAGCAAGTAGATCAAGCACCACAAACCGTAGTTGCTGTACTTGAAGGTGCTGTACTCGGTGGTGGTTTCGGTTTGGCATGTGTCTCTGATGTTGCAATTGCGCATGCAGAAGCACAATTTGGCTTACCTGAAACTGGCTTAGGGATTTTACCTGCACAAATCGCACCGTTTGTGGTGACACGTGTTGGCTTAACTCAAGCACGTCGTTTAGCCTTATTAGGTATGCGCTTTAAGGGTCAAACCGCTTTAGAGGTGGGGATTGTGCATCAAGTGGTTGCAGATGAAGTTGAACTTGCATCAGCACTTGAAGAAACCATTACCCAAATTAAACGCTGTGCGCCATTGGCATCGCGTGCAACCAAAGCATTATTACATCGTACCACCAAAGAAGAATTGGGGCCGTTACTTGATGATGCAGCACGTCAATTTGCAGATGCCGTGGCAAGCGCAGAAGGCATGGAAGGCACAATGGCGTTTATTCAAAAACGCCAACCAAGCTGGGCAGAATAAACCACATTCCAACGCCTGTATGAATGTGAATTAAAAAGGATACGCTCCTCAAGATCAGAGGAGCCTAAAAAATTGGTGGAACTATGGCGTTTACAAAAGTATTAGTTGCAAACCGTGGTGAAATTGCTGCTCGTGTAATGCGTACAGCAAAAGCCTTAGGTTACGAAACCGTTGCTGTGTATTCTGATGCCGACAAAAATGCGCGTCATGTACAAGTCGCAGATGAGGCGGTTTATATTGGCCCTTCAAAAGTATCAGAATCTTATTTATCGATTCCAAATATTATCGAAACGTGTAAGAAAACGGGCGCAGATGCTGTGCATCCGGGGTATGGTTTCTTATCTGAAAATACAGATTTTGCCGCAGCATGTGCAGAAAATGGCATTACCTTTATTGGTCCACCAGCAGGTGCGATTGAGCTCATGGGTAGCAAGCGTTTGTCTAAAATCGCCATGATTGAAGCAGGCGTACCCTGTGTACCGGGTTATGAGGGCGCCCAACAAGACATCGACTTTTTAGCAGATCAAGCAAAAAAAGTAGGTTTCCCATTGATGGTGAAAGCATCAGCAGGTGGTGGTGGACGTGGTATGCGTCTTGTACATCAAGAAGCTGATTTGCTTGAAGCGTTAAAAACAGCACGTTCTGAAGCAGAAAATGCGTTCGGTTCGGGTGAGCTGATTATCGAGAAAGCAGTCATTGCACCTCGCCATGTAGAAATCCAAGTCTTTGGTGATACACATGGTAACTACGTGTATTTATTTGAACGTGATTGCTCGATTCAACGTCGTCACCAAAAAGTAGTTGAAGAAGCACCATGCCCAGTATTGACTGAAGAAACGCGTCAAGCGATGGGGAATGCCGCAGTTGCAGCCGCTAAAGCATGTAACTACGTGGGTGCAGGTACGGTTGAATTCTTATTGGACCAATCAGGTGAGTTCTATTTCTTAGAAATGAACACACGTCTACAAGTAGAGCATCCTGTTACTGAGATGATTACAGGTCTTGATCTTGTGGAATGGCAACTTCGTGTGGCAAATGGTGAGACTTTACCGCTCAAACAAGAAGAATTGACCATGAATGGCCATGCCATTGAAGTGCGTTTATATGCAGAAGACCCACGCCAAGACTTCTTACCACAAACAGGTAAAGTATTGCGTTGGCAACCTGCAGATTTAGAAGGTGTACGTATCGACCACGGCATGATGCCAACTGATGAAGTTAGCCCATTCTACGATCCAATGGTGGCTAAAATCATCGTACATGGTAAAACACGTACTGATGCGATCCGTTTACTTGCTCGTGCCGTAAATGATTCTGTACTGTTAGGTGTAAACAGTAATAAGGAGTTTTTAGTTAACTTATTACGTCATCCACTTGTGGTGGAAGGTGATGTGAACACTGGTTTTATTCAACAGCATTTCCAAAGTGATGTGAGTTTGAATAAACAGAGTCTAAATTTAGAAAGCTTAGCATTGGTTGCAGCGTTGTTGACAAATGCATCTGCGCAAACAGATTGGAACACAGGAGTTTCTTCAGCATTACCACTGAAACTTCGATATGATGATCAAAAGTTAGATCTCATTGTGCATCGTGATGGTCGTTCAGTGAGTGTTGAAACCTGTGGTGAAAGCCAGTCGATTGAGGTTGTAGCGCAAAATACACAGCAATTGATTTATAGCATTAATGGAATTCGACGTCGAATCGACTATGTTCTTGATGGTAATTTTGTTTATTTAGATCGCGCGAATGGCAACGTCATGGTGGAAAATATTACCTATTTACCACCTGAGACTGCCGATGTGGCAGGGGATGGTAAAATTCGTGCCCCAATGGATGGTGCAATTATAAATGTCATTGCTCAACCTGGAGAGCGTGTAACTAAAGGGCAAACATTATTGATTCTTGAAGCGATGAAAATCCAACAGCAAATTAAGTCAGATGTCGACGGTGTTGTGGGTGAAATCGTAGGACAAGTTGGTCAGCAAGTGAAAAAACGTCAAATCTTGATGAATATTGAGGTTGATGCTGAATAAGCAATAAAAAAAGCCATCTAACGATGGCTTTTTTTATGACCAGATTTATGCAAATACTGTTTGTACTGCACAGTAAAGCACCCAAAGAATTGCAATCGCAACTACAGGTTCTAAAACTTTTGCCCAAGTTGGTGTAGCTACTACTTCTGGCTCAGCAACATCGTGGTGATCATGTTGAACTTGATTGACCATGTCATGAAACTCCTTCATCGTTTGGTCTAATGATATCTCTTCTTGAATGACAGGTTGAGAACCAATCAACTCATTTAGGTTATTTGTTAGCCAAACCCAATCTTTTGCTTTACCAGAGAGATGTTCAACTTGACCCTGAAGTAATTCATTCATGCCTTGTAGTTGATAATGACCTGTTACATCAAGTTGTTTAAGTTCATTAAGCTGTAAGGTCAAAATCTCTGATGTCGCGGTTTCAAGTTCTTGATGAGACAGCGTAGACTGATTATGTTGAGATGTCGTCAAATGCCGTGCGACTTCTTGAATATAAAGTTGGTCAGCGGCATGAATTTCTTGGTATATTTTTTTTTCGTCTTTACGCCATAGGCTGATGAGTTTACCTAAAGCTAAGATATTTAATTCATTGAAATATTCATGCCGTTGTTCAGCTGGATACTGTTTCAACAACTGAGGCTTTTGAATTTTGGTCTGCTCAACAAAATATTGTACTAAATCAAAAGCCATTCAACTCTCCTGTAAGTTTTTAATCCAAAATTCTTAAACTTGGTTTTTTCTTTGGTGCTTCATTTTCTTGATTTTGTTGCTGTTTAGATTCTATCGGATTTTCATCCGTTTGTGCATTGGCATATTCATCAGGATCAAAGAATAATCCTTGACCATTTTCTTTTGCATATAACCCGAGTACAGCATTGATTGGCACATAAATATCTCTGGAAACACCACCAAAACGTGCAGAAAAGGTAATCGCTTCATTGCTCATGTGTAGTTGATGTACAGCATGTGGCACGATATTTAAAACAATCTGGCCGTCTTGAACGAACTGTGTAGGTACATCGGTATAAGGCTGTGTGGCATCTACCAGTAGATATGGGGTGAGATTGTTATCGCAAATCCATTCATAAATCGCACGTGCTAAATACGGGCGAGTTGGACTTAATTTGATTTCTTGATCAGACATGTGACTCACTCTTTTGCTTTTTTAAGCGGATTTTAATTCAGGACTATAACGATTTTTTTCCTGAACCGTCATGGACTTAAGGAAGGCTGGACGACTGAAAACACGCTGGCAATATAAATAAAACGGGCGGCATTGTTGCTTTGGAAGCTCAATCCCCATCGTTCTTAACCGTATAAAAATCGGTGCCAACATGCAATCTAAAATTGTAAATTGTTCAGACATGAAATAAGGATAGTGCTGAAACAAAGGTGTCAGCGAGATAAGCGTATCTTTTAACTTTTTTTGAGCTGCCTTTTGTGCGTCAACATCAAGTGTGTCTGGGTGGCGCATCATATCATCTGCAAGTTTTAACCAGTCATTTTCAAAACGCCATATATATTGGCGTTGTTCTGCACGTGGAGCAGGAGCATCTGCATATAACTTATTCTGACGATAGCGATCATCTAAATATTCAGAAATGATGGATGTATTGAAAAGTTTTAACTCATTTTCAATCATCATCGGGAGTCGATTGTATGGATTTAAACTCGCAAGATCCTCGTTGTCTTCGTCGACAATAAATAAATTATGTTTAATTTGTTTTTCTGCCAGTAAGAAGCGAATCCAATGCGATCGAAAGTCATCTGCATGACTATAAATGGTGATGCCTTGTAATGGGGTGGTTTCGACTGACATATTCCAATCAAAGTATTAATGAATAGATAAGGATACTAAAAATGCACGCTAAAATCATCGTTTAATGAGCGGTGCATATTAAAACACTTGGATTTTATATTGATTCGTATTTATGTCTGGAACGTTTTTTATTAAATTCTATCCTTATATTGTTGAAATTCAATCTTTAACTTTTTTATCCAAAGCGATGTAAAAAGCCGATCTTTAAATCGGCCTTGTGCACTAATGTATGATTCCACTCCACCATTGACGGACGTCGCGATTGTTAGTTAATGCACTTGTGTCGCCTGGTCTAAGTTTATAGCCACACTTGTAAACCACTGAGAATTTTTGACCTAAAGATCGATGTACCAGACTGTTATTTTGTACAGGGTATCCATCTGAGCATCCAACTAACTCTAATGCTTTATTTATGTTTTCATATGAAGACATTAATCTTTGTATGGGTCCATCACAAACATGCTTACCCGTATTGGATTGCCAGCACACGGCTAAAGCATCTATCGATTGTGAGTTATTTGCTTGTGCAATATTGGATGTACCTAATATTGTAGCGGCTACGGCGAATGATAAACATATTTCCCTATTTAACATTTTTATCCTCTTAATTTAAAAAACTGCATGTAAGTATTTTTTAATAAAGTTGTAAAAAGTTAACAATCCTCAAATTGGGATAGATGATTAAGCATATATTTGTTTAAGTCAGTCAAAATAGAGCAATAAAAACTAGTGTCTTTTTATTGATATCAGAGTTTAATATTCATTTTAAAGTATCGTGTACGACTGATTTTCATGAGTAAGGGAAAATATAAAGATGAAAAAAAACCTTGGCATAAGCCAAGGTTTTTTTGTCCGAATTCGGAAAACGAATTAACGTTTAGAGAATTGTGGACGTTTACGAGCTTTACGTAAACCAAGTTTCTTACGTTCAACTTCACGAGCATCACGAGTAACGAAACCAGCTTGACGAAGAGCAGGTTTTAAAGTTTCGTCAGCAGCGATCAATGCACGAGTAATACCGTGACGGATTGCGCCAGCTTGACCACCGATACCACCACCAGCAACAGTGATGTAAAGGTCATATTTCTCAGTAGCATCTAAAAGCTCTAGTGGTTGACGTACAACCATACGAGCAGTTTCACGACCGAAGTATTGTTCTAAAGAACGGTTGTTAATAACGAGTTTACCAGTACCAGCAGATAGGAAAACACGTGCAGTTGCGGTCTTACGGCGACCTGTACCATAGTTAGTAGCCATGTGCTGTATCCCTTAGATGTCCAAAACTTGTGGCTGTTGAGCTGTGTGAGGATGCTCAGCACCAGCATACACTTTCATTTTCTTGATCATAGCATAACCAAGAGGACCTTTTGGCAACATGCCTTTTACAGCGCGTTGGAAGATTTCTTCTGGCTTGTGAGCAACTAATTTTTCAAAGTTAGTTTCACGGATACCACCAGGGAAACCAGTGTGGCGATAGTATTTCTTATCAAGTGACTTATTACCAGTTACTTGAACTTGCTCAGCATTGATAATTACGATGTAATCACCAGTGTCAACGTGAGGAGTATAAGAAGTTTTGTGCTTACCGCGTAAACGACGTGCGATTTCAGTCGCAAGACGACCTAAAGTTTTGCCAGAAGCATCAACAACGTACCAGTCGTGTTGAACTTCAGCTGGCTTAGCGCTGAGAGTTTTCATTAACCACTACCTATTATAGTTGGTTTGGACGGTGGAATCTGTCCAAACAAAAAGGAGAGCGAATTCTAGCGGAAAAACACTAGAACCACAATCAAAATATTAAGATTTCGAGGGGCATATTCTATTTAATTTAGATTGAAAAGTATAGCGGTTTATTTAATCAATTTCTTTTAGAATGAGGAAATAATCATAATAATAGTTCGGAGTTTTGATGAGTTCACAAAATAATAATGATCGTTTCTCTCCTCCTGTTCATCATTCAGATTTATCTTCACGCCATGATCAAATCAAAGTGAGCAAGGTGACGAAATTTTTGACCGGATTTTTATTCATTTTTCTCGGAATATATTTAGCGTTAGGCATGGTGTTTGGCACTATTTATGGAATCGATGTTTTAAGTGTCATTCTTATATATTCAATGTATGCACATTTTATGATTTTCCCTTGGATCATCTATTTAATCGGTGGCTTTGGTTTCTTGTGCATTAAAGATTCAGCATTTTATTCAGCGCGTTCAACGATTAGACGGATTCTTTTTTTGGGTTTGTTCTTCGTCATCGTGATTGTATGTGTATCCGAAGTCGCTCATGCTTTTGGTCTATTAGATGCAAGATTTCGTATGGATTGGCGCTAAAAGACTCAAAAGAACGATTAAAAAAATCAGAGGGCTAAGATTTTACCATTTTGGTATTGTTGAACATCGTACATTCGATCTGTATTAAAATAATAAAAATCCTTGAATGATGATCGTTATGCTTCCTTTGTATGTCACCAGCGGTGAGCCTGCTGGAATTGGTCCTGATATCTGTTTAAGCCTTGCGGAACGCCTGGATGAGCGTCCACTCGTCGTGCTTGCTGATATACAAATGCTCAAGCAACGTGCAGAAATACTTCATCTTGAAGTTGAAATGATTGAGTATCAAGGGCAACAAACATCGTCAAAAGTGGGTCAGCTTTATGTGGAACATATTCCTTTAAATGAAAGAGTAGTACTGGGTGAGTTAAATGCTCAAAATGCGAGTTATGTCTTAGAGCAACTCCGCCGTTCTGCAGATTATGCGATGTCAGGTAAAAGCGTTGGCGTGGCGACAGCACCTGTACAAAAGTCAGTGATTAATGAGGCAGGTATTCATTTCAGTGGTCACACTGAGTTTTACCAAGAGTTTGCTGGTGTGTTACGCGTGGTCATGATGCTGGCAACCAAAACCTTACGTGTTGCACTTGCAACCACGCACTTACCCCTTCGTGCGGTTGCGGATGCGATTACAGCTGAGCGCTTGCATCAGGTCATCGACATCCTGATTCATGATTTAAAATCAAAATTTAAAATCGAATCTCCCAAAATTTTGGTGTGCGGTTTAAATCCTCATGCAGGTGAAGATGGTTATTTAGGAGTGGAGGAGATCGAAGTGATTAATCCTGTACTTGAACGCTATCGTGCGCAAGGGATAGACATGAGTTTATGTCTGCCTGCAGATACCTTATTTACACCAGAAAATTTAAAAGATGCCGATGCAGTTTTAGCCATGTATCACGATCAGGGATTACCTGTGTTAAAATCACAAGGATTTGGTGAAGCCATTAATATTACTTTGGGCTTGCCGTTTATTCGCACCTCTGTCGATCATGGCACAGCACTCTCCCTCGCAGGTACTGGACTTGCGAAAAGCTCGAGCTTACATGTGGCTGTGGACTTAGCGCTCGATTTAGCGCGTCAGTGATCTTGTCTTAATTACACGTTGGAAATCTTTATGTATCAGATTAATGCCTTAAACCCGAAAGATGAAGGGCATCACACGCGTAAGCGTTTTGGTCAAAACTTCTTACATGACCAACGTGTCATTGCCAAAATTGTGCGTTCGGTGAACCCGCGTACTGGTGACAATATTGTTGAAATTGGTCCAGGTCTTGCTGCTTTAACATCGCCTTTAATTGGTGAATGTGATGCTTTGACTGTCATTGAATTAGACCGTGATTTAGCAGCTGGATTACCGGGTCGTGTACCGCATCCTGAACGTTTAACTATTGTGGAAACTGATGCTTTACGCTACGACTTCACTGAATTGTTTGATGGTCGTCCGTTGCGTGTTGTCGGTAACTTACCTTATAACATTTCTACGCCTTTGTTATTTCATCTCTTAGAGTTTGGTGACAAGGTCAAAGACATGCACTTCATGTTGCAAAAAGAAGTGGTCGATCGTATTACGGCATCACCAAATACCAAAGAATATGGTCGTTTATCAGTCATGATTCAGTATTACTGTAAACCAACATTCTTGTTTGAAGTGCCACCTGGTTCGTTCAACCCACCACCCAAAGTAACTTCTGCGGTATTTCGCTTAGAGCCGTATGATGTAAAACCAATAGTGGCGAAGAATGAAAAAGCCTTGGCACGTTTAGTCTCCCATGTATTTACACAACGCCGTAAGACACTTCGCAACAGTTTAAAAGGTATGTTGCAAGAGGAAGGATTTGAAAAAGCTGGTGTTGATCCAATGGCGCGTCCAGAAACATTAACACTTGCTCAATTTGTTGCACTTGCAGATCAAATGGTAGATGCATAAATGGCTGGTGAAAACATTCGATATAATTACGTGATTGGTGATGTTCAGGGCTGTTTTGAAGCTTTGAAAATGTTACTCAAGGAAATCAAATTTGATCCTGATCAGGATTTTTTATGGTTTGCGGGTGATTTAGTCGCACGTGGTGAAAACTCGATTGGCGCTTTACGTTTTATCAAGAAACTGGTCGATCGAGGCGTTGCTGCGACAGTCTTGGGTAATCATGATTTGACCTTGTTAGCGGGCGCAAGGGGCATTAAAGAGATTAAAGAGAAAGACAATACTCGTGATGTGATTGATGCGATTGACAGTGATGATTTAATCGACTGGTTACGCAAACAACCCTTATGTTTATGTCCAAATGAAAATATTGTCATTACACATGCGGGTATTCCACATATTTGGACAGTAGAGCAAGTGAAACAGTTTGCTCAAGAGGTTGAAGCGGTTATTGCGCATGATGATTTTGATGTTCTGGATGCATTTTTGAAAGAAATGTATGGTAAAGAACCTACATTATGGTCAGATGATTTAACAGGACATGAGCGCTTACGATGTATTGTTAATTATCTAACCCGTATGCGTTTGACTGATCCTGAGGGACGACTCGAATTTAGTTTTAAAGACGCTTTAGATGAGCCGATGCCAGCTGGCTATCAGCCATGGTTTGAATATGAGTCAAAAGCTGCTCAAACTCATCAAGTCATTTTTGGACATTGGGCTGCCTTACAGGGCAAAACAATATCTGCGCATATTCAGAATGTTGACGGTGGTTGTGTCTGGGGCAATCAATTAATGGCGTATCGTCTTGAAGATCAGCAAATGTTTGCTGTTGATAATCCTATGTTTGCATAGAATCTACTTTTGGTCTTTTTCGTCTAATAAAAAAGCCACTCATCAGTGGCTTTTTTATTTTCAGTTGTGGGTATATCAAGCGGTCGCTTTTAAAAAGTGAATAAAAGTAGGGAGCCAAACGGCTGTAAACGTTGCATTTACCGCCATACCAAATGCAGCATAACGACCAGCTACACTGCCTCGTTGCCAAGCTTGAGCTGTCCCAATCGCATGGGCTGCTAAACCGAGTGCTAAGCCTGAGGCACGCTCATCATTAATATGACGTAGTATGAGTGGTGAAAAAGCTGCGCCAATCACGCCAGATAAAATAACGATTAAAATGGCTAAGCTAATTGGTGCATGGAGTAAGGTCGCAATATTAATTGCGATTGGTGTTGTCACTGCACGTGTAGCGAAAGCCATAATGGTCGAATCTGCCATATGCAGTAGATACGCTAAGCCCATAGGCAATGCGACAGCACTGACACTAGCAAACACTAATATTCCTAAAATGCCTTTTAGTGGTAAATCGTCATAACGCATCGCTGCAAGTGGGATCGCGAGAGCCACTGTGACGTATCCTAATAAATGATCAAAAATCGGATTGACATCTTTCATATAGTGATCATAAGGAATACCAATAATCAGTAAGATGACGATCACAAAGAACATCCCGAACACAATGACAGGAATCTGTGGTACGACACGGTTACAGGGTTTTGAAATTAAATAGGCGAATAACGTAATAGCAAAGCCGATTAAAATTGCGAGCATATTTCTCTCCTATAACCAGCGTTTTGCCATTTTGGCGTAAACCCAAAGTGGAATAAGTGTACTTAACGTGAGTACGAGTAAAAAAAGAGGAATTTCTTTACCCATATGAACCAACATAACCAATGCCCCAGCACTAATCGGTAAAAATGCAAAAGCACTTTCTTTCATGATTTTATTATTTACATCGACAACTCTGGTTGGAAGAGTGCCAAATCTACGCCAAGCAAACAGTACAATCAGTAAGGAAAGCAAACCGACAAGATTGCCCAGTTCGGGATGATTCAATTGAGTCATAAGCCAAACTGAACCTTCTCGGAAGCCAATAATAAGCACTATGGTGCCAATCCATGCTGGCCAATCTATTGTTTTCATCCACTGCATCATGATTATACTTTTAACATTATTTATCACGTTTTAACTGATTTATGATTTGATTTCAAACTCTTCTAAGGGTCTTTTAAATTGTTGCGCTTTATCCCCAAGAATTTGATCAATTGGTAAATGTGCTTGTTTTATAAGCTGCTCTAATTTATGTGGCGCAATTTGAATATTTAAAATCAAATGACCTAGATCATCATAATGTTCAGACTGAATCACATTTAATTCATACAGTTGATTTCGTAATTTGCCATATTCAGGTTTGAGTGTGAGTTCAAATTGTTGTATTTGCCCCATTAAACATTCTTGAACGGCTTGTCGCAGTAAATCTAAACCTTGACTTGAGTGTGCTGAAACATAGACTCGATCGGGCAAATTGGGAGAAGCATAAATGATTTTCGGCTCTTCACCCGTTTGATCAATTTTATTGTATACGCGTAAAATTGGCACCTGAGCCCCAATTTCTTTCAGGACTTTTTCAACAGCATCAATTTGCTCAAGCTTTTCTGGACTATTTGAATCGATAACATGCAAAAGCAAAGTCGCCTCAAGTGTTTCTTCAAGTGTTGCTTTGAATGACTCTACTAAGGAGTGTGCAAGATTGCGAACGAATCCCACTGTGTCAGCCAAGACCAATGTTCCAATGCCATCCCAATTTAATCTTCTTAAAGTTGGGTCAAGAGTTGCGAACAATTGATCTGCTGCATACACATCACTTTCAGCAAGAATATTAAATAGGGTGGATTTTCCTGCGTTGGTATAACCGACAAGAGACACTGTTGGAATAGACGCTTTTTGACGCGCTGCACGACCTTGGATTCGTGTCTGGCGGACTTTTTCAAGTTTGTCTTTAAGCTGGTTTATGCGGAGGCGGAGTAAACGACGGTCTGTTTCTAATTGTGTTTCACCTGGACCACGTAGACCAATACCACCTTTTTGACCATCTAAGCCCATGCGACCACCCACTAAACGCGAAGCGAGATGATCTAACTGAGCCAATTCAACTTGTAGTTTACCTTCATGTGTTCGTGCGCGTTGTGCAAAAATATCTAAGATCAGGCGAGTACGATCGATAACACGACATTGAATAACACGCTCGAGATTACGTTCTTGAGATGGTGTGAGGGAATGATCGAAAATGACAATATCAGCTTCTACCGCTGCAACAAATTCGGCGATTTCTTCAGCTTTACCCGAACCAATAAAAAATTTAGGATCCGGTTTAATACGTTGAGCTTGTATATGTTCAAGAATCTCTGCACCAGCAGATTTGGCCAATAAACGAAATTCTTCTTGATCAAGATCTTCTAATATTTGGACATTAACACTCACCAAGACCGCTCGTTCATTTGCTTGATTTTGTCCAGTAACTTCCACTCAGCTAACACTCCACATCAAAACTCTAGTGTAGAGGAAATTGAACAATTGAGGGAAATAGATTTAAATTAACCTAAAGCAGTTTTGAACATGAGTATAAACGCCAGCATAAATAAAAAGACGCCACCGACAATTGATGCCAATGAGAAGAGTGCCGACCAGATGGGAAGGACTTGATTTGATGATGATTGAGTTGGAGTTTGCATAATTTTTCAATCTATAAATTCGATTTAAAAATTGTATTTTATTGAGTGTTTGAATTGAAATTGAATTTTCAAATCTATGTATACGGTTTTTATAATCAATGCATCTCTGGTGAGCTCAGTATAGAATGGAGCTATAGTGGATAACGCCTGTTATTATTTAGTGAAATAATTTATGACAACATTAACGCCTAAAAAACTCAATTTATTTTCAAAAACAGCGCTATATAGCCAAAAAATCATCTCAGGTACTGCTGCTGTCACTGAAGGGTTTTATTTAATTTTTAGGCATCAAATGTATAAAAATCCGAATAATCCAAACAATACTCGCTATGTACAACATTTTTGCCGTCGCTTATGCAAAGTTTTTAATATCGATTTACAAGTGCATGGCAACATTCCTCGTGAACCCGCATTATGGGTGAGCAATCATATCTCTTGGTTAGATATTCCTGTATTGGGTTCGAGTGCGCGTGTATTTTTCTTAGCAAAAGCAGAAATTGAAAATTGGCCGATTTTTGGGAAACTTGCCAAGGGTGGTGGAACACTGTTCATTAAACGAGGTTCAGGAGATTCGGTCCGTATTAAAGAGCAAATCACGGAATTTTTGAAGCAAAATATCCCTGTCTTATTTTTTCCAGAAGCAACCACGACTGATGGAACTAAAGTCAAAAAAGTGCATGGAAGACTTTTAGCTGCAGCTATCGAGGCTCAAAAACCAGTGCAAGTTTGTTTAATCTGTTATGTTAATCAAGAGGGGGAGTTAGATCAGGTTGCTCCCTTTATTGGAAATATTGGATTTACAGCGCATCTCAAAGCGGTATTGGAAATGCCTCAAGTCGTTGCACATTTAACAGCTTTGCCCACGATTGATGTTACTGGACATACAGTTGAAAGCTTAACGAGAGAAGTGCAACTCAGAATGCAGGAAGGATTGGAAGCATTACATCAAAAAGTACTCAAAGCTTAATCAGTAGAAGCAAAGCAGGGATCATGATGATCCCTGTTTTTACATGAATCCTTCGATTGGTAACCATGAGATAACTTTCAAACTTGCTTTTTGCCACCATTTCATTTTTGGTTCTTTGGTATAGATTTTAATACCATCAGGAGTCGCTTGTTTCCAATTAATATTATTTTGTGAATCTAGAACTAATTTATAGGCATATTTTTTTAGGTTCTGATCCATGGTTTTATGTACAGCTTGCGCTAGGGGCTGGCTGTTTAAAATGACGCCAATTTCAGTATTTAAATTGGCTGAACGTGGATCAAAATTAAATGATCCGATAAATACTTGCTTATCATCCAAAGCCATCATTTTTGCATGCAGGCTTGAGCGACTCAGCCCTTTAAGGCTCACTTTGGACTGCTTAGAAATTTCAATATTATTTTTATTTTGGAATTCTTCTGGCAAAGCAGGGAGGAACTCATATAACTCTACGCCGTTTTGCAGTAAATCCTGACGATATTTCGCATAAAATGCATGTACAAGCGCAACATCATTGGCTTTAAAAGAGTTGGTCAGTACGCGAACTTTAACGCCATCTTGTGCGATCGCACTTAAGCGTTGCTCACCCTTGCGTTCAGGAACGAAGTAAGCGGAAATGATATCGACACTTTTTTCTGGTTTCTCTAAGCGTTCAACCAGTTGAAAGTTGAGATGTTCTTCTTTCTTAGCTTTCGCTTTGATTTTTTCAGGAGAATCTTTGATGACTTCTGCTTTCACCCAATCCAGCTTAATTTCTTGATTGAGCCAACGATCAAAATCATGAGATTCACGAGTAATTTCAACATAACTACGTACAGCACCATCATCAAAGTGCTCTTGCAGTTGCTGTTTTAAACCTTCATAGCGCAATGTATATTGTTGATGATTGACAATATTTTTAACTGGATAGGCATATTCATGATTCCAGTACTCATCAAATGAGTGTGTAATATCACTTACTGCATGACCGACAAGCATGACATCAACATCTGAAAATTGATATCGGTCACTGACATTGTAGTATTGATTACTCATATTTCGGCCGCCAATCAGGGTAATTTGATTGTCAGCTGTAAACGTTTTGTTGTGCATCCGTCGATTGATACGTTTCAGATCCAAAATCATATCAACGGGTCTAAGGCGTCGGAATTTATAAGGATTGAATAACTTTACGTCAATGTTTTGATGTTGATCCAGCGCGAGATAAATACTTTCCATCGTCTTAGCGTTATTGTCATCCATTAACAATCTGACTTTTACACCACGATCAGCAGCTTGAATGATTTTATAAAGAGCCAATGCACCTACACGGTCGTTATCCCAAATGTAATATTGAAGGTCGAGTGTTTTTTCGGCTTTCTCAATTAATTGAAAACGTGCAGCTATCGCTTCGATTGGATCATATAAAACATGAAAACCTGTTAATTCAGGATTCTTAATTTTCAAAGGTTCGACAATTTGCGCCAATGAAGTGTCATGAGTGTCGATGTCATACGCATATTGAGGTGCAACAGCTTGTTGAGTGGGTAAAGTTGAGCATGCGGGTAAAGCAAGAATCAAACATGAACTCATAATGAAGCGCATTTTAAAAGATGTTTTCTTTTGGCGATTCAATTGTTGAGATTGATTCTTTTCCATGTGATTTGCTTGCATAATCTATTCTTTGAACTCAATGTGCTAAAGTATAAAGAGCACCATTTAAAAGATAAATGAACCACTCAGATTATTCGTCTGATTTAATGAAAGAGATTGAATATGTGGACAACAAATAACATCCTTGCTGCGTTCTATATTATTTTCTCGCTCTTCGCTATTTGGGGAGTCACGCAAGCATGGATGAGCCAATCTCGAACTGAAACCATACATCCATTTAAAGCCTTTGTTCATCTCTTGGCATTTTATCTTTCTTATTTACTTGTTCCGTTGTGGTTTTTTAGTATTTTTGCTACTTGGCAAGGTATATTTTCATTGCATGAAGGTGTGTTTATTTTCTTGTTGAGCAGTGTATTGATTTATGCACGTTTCATTGAGCCACATCGTGTAGTAGTGAATAACCTGAGTTACAAGTTAAGTTCGGCGCAACCCTTTAAACATCCGATTAAAGTGGCATTAATTGCAGACTTACATATTGGATTGTTTTCTGGGCATGAAAGACAACTGAAAATTATCGTGAATAAGATTAATCAAGCTCAACCAGATTTAGTGGTTGTGGCAGGTGATTGGACCTATGAACCAGAAAATAAGCTGGCAGAAGAGCTCCGAGTATTAAGAGAAATTCAAGCGCCTGTCTATTCTGTGAATGGTAATCATGATGAGCAATATCCAGGTCCACCGATTCAGGCATTATTAAAAGATGCGCTAGCTTCAAATCAGGTGATGGATATTGAAGGTAAGATTGTTGAGTTTGATGAGTTTAGATTGATTGGTGTGGGGGATTTGTGGGCAGGTAAGGCTGACATGCGGGATATGCCTGATTTACCACAAGATAAGCCGTGGTTAATTCTGTCACATAATCCGGATACGGTGGATATGGTGCCAAAATTGCCAACTCATCCGTTGATGTTGTCAGGGCATACTCATGGGGGACAAGTGGAGCTTCCGTGGTTGACAGATTACATCATGAAAAAAGTGTCTATCTTGGGTCATAAACGTGGTTTATATAAGCATGAACATGCCAATGTTTATGTGTCCGTAGGTACTGGCATGGTAGGTGTCCCATTCAGATTCAGAGTACCACCGATGATTGATATCATTGAGCTCAGCTAATAAAAAAACCGGCTTAAGCCGGTTTTTTTATTAGCTGAAAGCATCAAATTTGATTATTCACATCATCATGTTTCGTTTCGCGAATCATGAGGAAAGCAATCAGCGAAAGGATTGATGCAGCCGTCAAATAATAGCCTACTGCAGACAAACCATATTCAGTTGCCAATTTCGTTGCAATCAAAGGTGCGAAAGATGCACCAAAAATACCAGCAAGGTTAAATGTTAACGCCGAACCAGTATAACGCACCGATGTCGGGAAGATTTCTGAAAGTACTGTACCGATTGGACCATAGGTTAAGCCCATAATCGCAAGACCAATACATAAGAATAAGAACACAATCAGTGTGCTTCCTGACTCCAACATGTCCGCAAAGAAAATACCAAAAATAGCAGAAATTACACACACCGCGATCGAAGTGGTTTTACGACCGAACTTTTCCGCAAAAATTGCAGAAAGGGGAATAAATGCTGCAAAACAAAGCGTTGCAACCAACTGAAGTTGTAGGAACTCTTCACGAGAGTAACCTAATTGTTTTGTACCCCATTGCAAAGCAAATACAGTGGTTAAGTAAAAAACTACGAAAGTACAAATGGCTGCAATCGTTCCGAGTACAAGCATTTTTGAATGCTTTTTAAAAACTTGTACAAAAGGAACATTCACTTCTTTTTGTTTATCAAGCACGTTTTGGAATGCTGGCGTTTCATGCAACTTTAAGCGAATCCACAAGCCTACAATCACCAATAAGGCACTTGAAATAAATGGAATACGCCATCCCCATGACATGAATGCTTCTTCACTCATGAATGCCCCAAGCGTAAGGAAAGAGCCTGTGGCAAGGATGAAGCCGATAGGTGCACCAAGTTGAGGGAACATACCGTACCAAGCACGTTTGCCTTCTGGCGCATTTTCAGTTGCGAGTAGAACTGCACCTGACCATTCGCCACCTAAACCTAAGCCCTGACCTAATCGGCACAAAGCTAAAAGTAAGGGTGCCACAATGCCAATTTGCGCATAGGTTGGAAGTAAACCAATCGCAACGGTAGAAAGCCCCATGGTTAGCAAGGCTGCCACTAAGGTTGCTTTACGACCGATTCGATCTCCCAAATGACCGAATAGTGCGGCGCCGATAGGACGTGCGATGAATGCGATTGCAAAAGTTGCTAATGATTGAATCGTTGCTGTCATAGGATCTGTGCTTGTTGGAAAGAACAAGTAGGGGAAAATTATGACCGCAGCTGTTGCGTAAATATAAAAATCGAAGAACTCGATGGTTGTACCAACGAGGCTTGCAGTTAATACCCGAGTTTTAGAGTTTGCGGGCTGAGCTTGTTGTGATGCTGTATTAGACGCCATGAGAGACCTTACACTTACTAAAAATAAAAAACTTAGATTTAATAGCGTAATCTTTTTAAAAAAGGCGTAATTTCTTAAAAAAATACGAAATACCAGCTTGCTCTACGGTGTTAGGGTTGCTAGACGATGTAGTTAAAGTGGTTATAGCACGTAAAGATAAATAGACAGGAAATGTGATCCTGCACCTATCAATACAAAAATATGCCAGATAGCGTGAGTGTATCTTACCTTTTTTAAGGCATAAAACAATGCGCCTATGGTGTAAGCAAGACCACCAACAATAAGGAAGGTTAAACTTTGATCAGATAAATATGTGCGCATATCATCGATCACAAGTAATGCTAACCATCCCATTGCGAGATAGGCAAAAAGCGATATTTTTTGAAAATGGTGAATAAATACCAATTTAAATAAAGTGCCAATCGCCGCAATTACCCAAAGTGCAATTAATAAATAGTGAGCTTTTTGCGTTGGTAAAGCTATAGATAGAAAAGGCGTGTATGTTCCTGCGATGAGATAATAAATAGCCGTGTGGTCCAATTTTTTAAACCAACCCCGACGCTCAGGTGTTTCCGCAAAATGATAAAGACTAGACGCCGTAAAGAGTAGAACTAAACTAAGTCCATAGACCCAAAGCCCGATCCATTGTGCCATAGGATAAGCAGCACCTTTTATAATCAATAAAATGGCACCGATGACGGCCAAGACAGCACCAATGGCATGACTGATGAAATTAATTTTTTCTTCTAATGGATCATACGAAGCAGGAGATGCTTTCATTGTTCACTTACACATTTAATTATACATCTGTATCGTAATTGAATTTTGCTTTTCGCGTAAGACGCATTAAAATTTAATAGCATTTCTTTTTTTGGCACTGTTTATGACCGTTTCGGCATCCTCCACACCGCAAGAGCAACAATTTCTTGAAGCATTTCATCAAGCATTAGCTTCTCAGCGTTTTGATCGTATGATTCTGAGTCAGTATCAGGGCGAGAT
Source organism: Acinetobacter sp. ANC_7634 (assembly GCF_056779875.1). Taxonomy (NCBI): domain Bacteria; kingdom Pseudomonadati; phylum Pseudomonadota; class Gammaproteobacteria; order Moraxellales; family Moraxellaceae; genus Acinetobacter; species Acinetobacter sp. ANC_7634. The sequence goes on from NZ_JBWYIT010000015.1 coordinate 26,541, forward strand.
AGAAGCTTTAGAGAAGATGACTTTACGCATGATTCGATTACAAGATGAATGGATGCTGAATGTTCTGTATCGCTTTAAAACTCAAGATGTGACCAAAAATTTTCCAATTGATGAAGCTGATCCGTTGGTGAGTAAATTGGTCAGTGAATGCAAACAAGCCAATCTTTTTACATTGGACAGCGAGTTACAGCTCAAGAAAAATAAGAAAAAAGCGATCTTAACTCAAAGTAAAAAGGCTTCAGTCTCCAAGATCATTGAAAAATCACACGACCGTCAAAAACACCGTTTTGTTGAGCAAGAAAGTTATTTTCTTCAACCGTTGGGTATTACGGATCAAAAAGAACAAATTATTCCAAGCATGGCGCGTAAGTGGAAACAGATTAATAAATTTGTTGAGATTTGCTCAGGCGCATTAAACCAAATTCAAGTTGATCAGCAGCTCAACGTTGTCGATTTTGGCTCAGGTAAAGGTTATCTCACCTTTGCACTGTATGACTACTTACAAAAAAATGATTATAATCCTTATGTTACAGGTGTGGAACTGAACGAGAAAATGGTTCATTTCTGTGAAGATGTTGCCCGTAAATCAGATTTTAAGCATTTAGATTTTTTCCAAGGAGATGTACGAACTTACTCGCCTGAAAAACTCGATGTCATGATTGCGTTGCATGCCTGTGATGTAGCAACTGATTTTGCGATTCATACAGGTATTCGATTGAATGCGCAAATGATTATGTGCGCGCCGTGCTGCCACAAAGAGTTAAGACCTCAAATGCAAAGTCCCTCTGTACTAAAGCCAATGTTGCAGTTTGGTATTCATGAGGGGCAACAAGCTGAAATGCTGACAGATACAATTCGAGCGCTATTGTTAAAAGCCTATGGTTACGAGACAAAAGTTTTTGAATTTGTGGCTTTGGAGCATACCAGTAAAAATAAAATGATTTTAGCCACCAAGCGCAAAGACTTTAACGCACCAGATCAGCAAGTGTTAGATCAAATAATTGCATTAAAAAATATGTATGGTATTCAAAAGCACTCATTAGAGTTGCTTCTAAAAGGAGAGTGGGAGCAACAAAATATTGGTGAAAAGTGCTAACACACCTTTGGGAATTAACACATGAGTAATGTCTTCGATGTTCAAGTAGGTTCATGGTCGCAATTAAAGTGCTACGCGATGCAGATACGAGAGCAAGTATTTATTCTGGAACAACAAATTTCACCTGAAGACGAATGGGATATGGAAGATGAGACATCGATTCATTTCGTTGTTTTCCATGAAGGTGAGGCAATCGCCACGGCTCGACTACTTCAAAATCATAGTATTGGAAGGGTAGCAGTCATAAAGGCTTATCGAGGAAAAGGTTTTGGGGTTGAGCTCATGAAATTTATAATTGAGTTTGCTCAAAGGGAAAAGCGACCAACCTTGAATCTTTCTGCTCAAGTTCATGCATTACCATTTTATGAACGTTTAGGGTTTGAGCCCCAAGGTAAGGAATACTTAGATTGTGGTATTCCTCATGTTTATATGACGATGCAACTTGAATAAAAAAACGGAGCCAATGCTCCGTTTTTTCATCACAAATATCAATGACTATGTGAACCTGATTGATCATCATGTGTATGACTGTGTTCGCCCATTGCTGCGTGTTCTTCTTCAGTCATATTGTGTTCAGTTGCACTAGCTTGAGCAGCTTTGTTGGCTTCGATTTTTGCTGCTGCTTCTTCAGACATCACAGGTGATGCTTTGAATGCATGATGTTCACTGGTTTCTGTTCGTTGTTTACTTGGCATATAGTCAGGTTCATTTTCAATGGCTACATAGAAAATCACCATAAATATAATACTTAAAATGATCGCGATAATTAGCGCTTTCCAACCCCAAGGAGATTTTTCTGGTGAAGAATGATCAGTCATAATGCTATACCAAGTTGGGTAAAATGAATCTGAGAATATGTTACTTTATAACACATATTTATCGACAAGACCGAAAAAAACCTCTCCGAAGAGAGGTTTTTAGTTTATATCAATCAGATCGACTGACCAGACTGAACTTTGTCCTTGAGGAGTTGAGGTGCTTTAAAACGCTCACCATACTTCGCTTCAAGCTGATTCGCGCGCTCAAGCGCTTGTGCGAGTCCATATTGATTGAGGAACTGTAAAGCGCCGCCAGTCCAAGGGGCAAATCCTATGCCGAAAATAGAACCGATATTTCCATCAATGACAGACTCTAAAACGCCTTCTTCCAAACAGCGCAGCGTATCCAAGGATTGAACAAATAGGAAGCGATCAATCATTTCTTGTTCAGAAATATCTGTTTCTTTCGTCCAATGGTTTAAACCATCCCAAAGGTATTTTTTACCACTTTCTGGATATTCATAAAAACCAGCACCAACAGCTTTGCCTTTACGCCCAAACTCATGGATCATTTGCTTTAAAACATCTTCAGCAGGGGAGTGTGGTAAATCTTTGCCTTCAGCCTGAAGCGCTTTACGCGTTTCGTTGGTCACATGCTCAGACAAGGTTAATGCGACTTCATCTTGGATTGCTAATGGACCGACTGGCATACCTGCTTTTAAAGCAGCCATTTCAATTTTGGCTGGATGTACTCCCTCAGCCAGTAAACGCAAACCTTCGTTGACAAAAGTACCAAATACGCGGCTGGTGAAGAAACCACGACTATCATTAACAACGATAGGTGTTTTTCCAATTTGTTGAACATAATCATAGGCTTTAGCTAGTGTCTCAGCTGAAGTCTCTTTACCTTTAATAATTTCAACCAACTGCATTTTATCGACAGGGCTAAAGAAATGCAGTCCAATAAAGTTTTTCGCATCTTTACTTGCTGTTGCAAGACCTGTGATCGGTAAGGTTGACGTATTAGAAGCCATCACACCGCCGTCAACCAAATATTGCTCAGCTTCTTGAGTTACTTTGGCTTTGAGTTCTTGATTTTCGAATACAGCTTCAATGATTAAATCACAGCCTTGTAAATCGGATGCATTCGCTGTAGGGGTAATGAGAGATAAAATTTGTTCGCGCTTTTCAGCAGTCATTCGACCTTGTGAAACACGTTTATCTAACAGTTTTTGACTATATGCCTTACCTTTTTCCGCATTTTCAATCGATACATCTTTAAGGACGACTTGAATTCCCTTAATCGCTGTCGAGTAGGCAATGCCAGCCCCCATCATTCCAGCGCCTAAAACACCTACTTTGGTCGCTTGCCATTTTGCAGGCTCTTTAGGGCGGCTTTCACCTGATTTGATTGCATTCAGTCCATGCCAGAAAGTACCAATCATGTTTTTCGCAACTTGACCAGTTGCCAGATACGTAAAATAGCGAGACTCAATAGTTAACGCAGTATCAACATCTACCTGAGCACCTTCAACGGCAGCAGCCATAATGGCTTCAGGGGCTGGATAGCAACCTTTTGTTTTGTCACGCAACATTGCTGGTGCAATCGCAAGGACTTGAGCCACTTGAGGTGATGATGGCGTACCACCTGGAATTTTGTATCCTTTAACATCGAATGGTTGTTGAGATTTTGGATTTGCTTTAACCCAAGCAATCGCTTTATCTATGAGCTCTTGTTCAGAATCAGCCGTATCTTGAATTAAGCCTAAAGATTTTGCTTTTTCTACACCAAATTGTTTACCTTCCATCAGGAAAGGAAAAGCATTCTGCAAGCCGAGCAGTCGTACCATACGCACGATACCACCGCCACCTGGTAACAATCCTAAGGTAACCTCAGGTAGACCAAATTTCGCTTTAGGATCATTTAATGCAATACGAGCATGACAGCCTAGTGCGATTTCCCAACCACCACCGAGAGCTGTTCCATTTAATGCAGCAACAACTGGTACACCCAAGGTTTCAATATAGCGGAATTCCGCTTTCATTTTTTGGATCATGCCAAAGAATTCAGTGGCGTGTTCTGGTTGAGCTTGAATCAACTCATCCAAATCACCGCCTGCAAAAAAGGTTTTCTTTGCAGATTTAAAAATGATACCTGTAATGCCAGATTCGGCTTTCAGTTTTGCTACAGTCTCTTCCAAAGCAACTCGGAAATCTGCATTCATGGTATTGGCAGACTGATTAGGTGAGTCTAAGGTGAGAATAACAATGCCATCAGCATTTTTTTCAAATTGAATTGCACTCATTATTCTTCTCCTTATACCAATTCAATGATCGTTGCGATACCCATACCACCACCTACACACAGTGTAGCCAAGCCACGTTTTTTACCTTGACGCTCAAGTTCATCGAGCAACGTACCTAAAATCATGGCACCTGTCGCACCGAGTGGATGACCCATTGCAATTGCACCACCATTTACATTGACTTTTGCAGGATCGACATTGAGTTCATTAATAAAGCGCATTACTACAGCCGCAAACGCCTCGTTCACTTCAAATAAATCGATATCATCAATGGTTAAGCCAGCTTTTTCCAAAGCTTTGCGTGCCGCAGGTGCTGGACCAGTTAACATGATTGTTGGATCAGTTCCGACAAGCGCAGTTGCTAATACTTTGGCACGTGGTTTTAAGCCTTGTTCTTGAACCGCTTTTTCAGATGCAAGTAGAACAACAGCAGCGCCGTCTACAATGCCTGAAGAGTTTCCTGCATGGTGAACGTGATTAATCTTCTGAGCTTCTGGATATTTTTGTAATGCGACTGCATCAAATCCCATACCACCCATCATTTCAAAGCTTGGATTTAATTTGGCTAAGCCTTCAACGGTAGTCGTTGGTTTGATGAACTCGTCTTTATCTAAAACGACAACGCCAGCTTTATCTTTTACTGGTACAACTGATTTATTGAAGTAACCATTCGCTTGAGCCGCTGCTGCTTTCTTTTGGGAATCTGCAGCAAAAGCGTCTACATCAGCACGAGAGTATCCATCTAAAGTTGCGATTAAATCAGCACCAATCCCTTGTGGAACAAAGGTAGATTTCAGGTTTGTTTCTGGATCGAGTGCCCATGGCCCGCCATCGGAGCCCATTGGAATACGCGACATTGACTCTACACCACCTGCAACGACAACATCTTCCCAGCCTGAACGAACTTTCTGTGCAGCAAGATTGACAGCTTCTAGTCCTGAAGCACAAAAACGGTTGATTTGAACGCCTGCTACATCATCATTCCAGCCTGCAGCAATTGCAGCAGTTTTAGCGATATCACCGCCTTGATCACCAATTGGAGTTACACAACCCAGCACGATGTCATCGACTTTAGAAGTATCGAGTTGATGGCGAGTTTGAAGTTCATTTAACAGCGTTGTGAGTAATGTGATTGGTTTTACTTCATGTAAAGAACCATCTTTTTTTCCTTTTCCGCGTGGTGTGCGAATGGCATCAATGATGTAAGCCTCGCTCATAATAGTTCCTTTTTTATAGGTTGAAATTGTTATGGTGTTTTGAGTGTAGATGATCTATGTGATTGTGCAATGACGAGAACGGATGAGTCGTTTGATATTTTTGGTCACTGAAAAATTAAGTGTTTTAAATTGTGAAATGAAAGTTTTTGACGAATTAAAAAAAATTTGTATTGCGAATGCTTTGATTATAATTTTGCTATATCAAATCTTTGGCGCTTGATATGGCAAGCTTTACACCATAAGAACCTTCATCATCTTTATCAACATACCAACCACCGTTAATTACAGCGGGCACTTTTTTATTGATAATCTGCCCTTTCAGCTTTTCAGCTTCTAATTTACTTAAATAGACAACTGTTAGTCCGTTGATTTCAACTTTGATTGCATTTGGATCGTATTGGTTAAATGGTTCTGACAGAACATGAGCAGTACATTCATGAAATTTAGATACAGCTTTTTTTTGACCAGCTATTTTAAGTAAATTTTTTTGATATGCATTTTCTCCGACAATATTATAAGTGTACTGTATATCAGCTTGAGGTCGAGAGCTGTGCGATTTTACACTGTAAAAATAAATTGCTATTCCAATCAAAATTGAGATTAAGATTGCAGTAAGTGTCATCTTATTATTCCTTTAAATATTACGAATATTTTAATTTCAACTTGAATATTTTTGTTAAATAAGCACTTAAATCCATATGTAAAAAAAAGCCTGAACAATGTCAGACTTTTTTATGTTTGAATAAATTAATGATAACCATGTAATTGACGATACAGTCCTGGTGTTACCCCTGTCCACTTTTTAAATGCTCGGTGGAAGGTACTGGTTTCACTAAAGCCGACTTGTTGTGCCACATCTTCTAAAGTTAAAGATGGGTTTAACAGTAAGTGAATTGCAGCGTCTCGACGTAAGGCATCTTTTACACCTTGATAGCTCTTACCTTCAGCAGCTAAGCGACGGCGAAGCGTCTGTGGTGATAAATAAAGCATGGCTGCAACATCATTTAATGTTGGCATTTCTTCACCAATTTGGCTCTTCAATACTTCACGAATACGTGATGTGAGCGAATTGGTATTTTTGAATTTCACCAACAGTTTCGCTGGAGCACCTTTTAGAAACTCTTCCAAGGTGTTTTCATCTTGGCGAATTGGAAGATCTAAGTAGTCTGCAGCAAATGTGATTTCAGTACGAGCTGAATCAAATTGGATTACTGGCGCAAAAAATAACGCATCATATTCATCTGCATGTTGTGGGCGTGGATATGAAAAATGTACACGCTCTAACGGGATACGACGCTCAATGAGCCACGATGCCAAACCATGCCAGATCATGAGCATACTTTCAGTAATGAAATGGTCAGGATCCATTGTTTTTGGAATGAGTGGAACTAAGCGTGCTTCATGCTTATCGCGCTCTAAAGTCACAGACCACTCATCACCAAATAACTTGTAGAACTGTGATGATAACTCAAGCGCATCACCTAAAGTTTTGGCATGTATGATCAATTGACACATGATCGCAAAGGTCCCTAAGCGACGTGGCTGGATATCAAAACCAACGTGTTCATCTTGGGTGACCATCCACAGCATTTTAACAAAGCGTGTGTACTGCTCAGGAGAAATACGTGCTTTAGGTTGGCGGAGTAGTTCAGCTTCAATGCCGACATGTGAAAGTAAAGTGTCAACATCCATCCCTAGACGTTTTACCCCAGTCAGGGCTGCATTCACAAAATGGATACTTATCGTATCGCGACTCATGTTAAATCCTTCAGTCTCTTTGATGTTCACTGCTACTTGACCTAAATGACACAAAAAATAATTTAATTGGCAATTATCACTAGAGTAATTGCTCTTTTACATCATAAATTGCCGAAATGATCAAGGTAAATGGCTGAACATGACATTGTTAATCTTGTTTTATATTTCTATTATGGGTGAAAAATCAACATATTCTTGGTGAAAATAACAATGACAGCTGCATTAAAGGGATTGAAAGTTTTAGATTTTTCCACATTATTACCCGGACCCTTTGCGACCTTGTACTTAGCAGATCTAGGGGCAGAGGTGGTCCATATAGAGTCACCAAATCGACCAGACCTTGTCAGAATGTTGCCACCTTATGCAAATGGTCAAGCCACGGCGCACAGTTATTTGAATCGTAACAAGCAGTCGATTGCCCTAGATTTAAAAGATAGTCAGAGTATTGAACTCATTAAATCAAAAATTTCAGAATACGATATCGTCATTGAGCAGTTCCGTCCTGAAGTGATGCGACGTTTAGGACTCGACTATCAAACTTTATCTGAAATAAACCCACGTCTGATTTATTGTTCAATAACAGGATATGGGCAAACAGGTTCTTATAAAGATAAAGCGGGACATGACATTAATTATGTTTCACTTTCAGGGATTGCTGGACATTCAGGTCGACAGGAAAATGGACCACCACCAATGGGGATTCAAATTGCAGATGTCGCAGGCGGTTCTTTACACGCAGTGATCGGCATTTTAACAGCCGTGATCGAAAGGCAACGAAGTGGTTTAGGTCAATATATTGATATCTCTATGACGGATTGTGCGGTGACTTTAAACAATATGGCCGCGGCAGCTGTACTTGCAGGTGGGCAGAATCAGTACCCTGAAAATGAACATCTGAACGGGGGAACATTTTATGACTATTATCAAACGCAAGACGGGCGCTATATCTCAATTGGAAGTTTAGAACCTCAATTTATGACAGGTCTGGCAACTGTATTAGAACTGCCTATCTTATTGGAAAAAGGAACTTCATTTGATGTTGAAGATCGAAAAGCAGTCAAGACTGCCATCGCTGATAAAATCAAGGAAAAAAGTTTTGATGTATGGCGTAAAACATTTTCTGAATTAGACGTATGTGTAGAACCTGTGTTAAATCTAGACGAAGCTCTGACGTCAGATTTGGCTCAACAACGTGCTTGGACAGTAGATGTACCTCTAAGGAAAGATGCAAATGAGGTAGAAAAACAGTTGGCTTGCCCAATTAAATTTTCAAGATCCAAGGCACAGTATCATTATATCGGCCAAACCCTGGGTGAAGGGAACTGGTAGTCAAAGTATTGAATATATGAAAAAAAAGAACCGATCTGTATCGGTTCTTTAATCTATGTTTTCATACAGTAAATGAAATACTTTAGACTAAAGTCTATAATTGTCATGGAATGAAATTAGGCTGAGTCCCAATGGATTTAATTCAAGTAAATGGTCAACCGCGCTATGGGCGTTTTACAGAATTGCCAAGTGCAATTTCTGTCTCAAAATATATTTATAAAACGCCATATGGCAAAGTGCTCAAAGGATGGAGAAAAAAACTTAAATATAAGAAATTTAAGTTTTGTAGTATCCAACATGAGCATTACAGCATTGGGATGGCTATCGTCGATATCGCTTGGGCGGGACATGGTTTCATCTATATTTATGACCATAACACCGGACAAGTCGTCGAGTGGAATGCGATTAATGTATTGGCACACAGTACGGTTCTAGATGAACAGCCACTATTTAATCATAGCCATTTTCAACATGGAAAAATCCAACTCGATATCCAACATGCCAATGGTGTTCGTTATATCAAAGTGATCAAACATGGTGAAGAAAAACTGTCTGCACGAATCTTTTGTGCTGGAACAGATCCTTTGTCGATGTGCAGTCCTACTGGTATAAATGGTTGGACCTATACTCAGAAACTAACTACATTGGCCGTTGAAGGGTATTTCATTAATAAACAAAAAGAAAAAATTGAATTTAACTCACGAACTTTTGCTTCGCTTGATGATACTTGCGGTTTTCTAAGACCTGAAACGGCTTGGTTTTGGCTATCTTCTAATTTTTGGGATGCGCAAGGAAACCGTGTGGGTTTGAATCTTGCCTCTGGCGTGAATGAAAGCTTTGGCAATGAAAACTGTTTGTGGATTAATGGACGCCTTTATGCGTTGACGGATGTTCTTTTTGAAATGCAAAATGATCAGATGTGGATCATACGATCTATGGATGACAAATTACAATTGACCATTGAAACAGGCTGGCGCCGTTATGAAAATCTTAATCTTAGAATGGTAGGCAGCCAGTTCAGTCAGTGGCAATCTAAAATTACGGGTTTTATTATTTCAGATGATGGTCAGCATATTGAGCTTAATCAAGAGTATGGACTATTAGAGCAACATTACGCTAAATGGTAACGGCGTCATAACAACAAAAAAGTCCGATTGATCGGACTTTTTTTACATTCTTTTTTATATCGCAGCTTCCCAAAAAGCTTCACCTGCTTGAAGTGGATCTTGAGTTTCAGCGAGCGTATCAACCCAAACTTGGTATTGATGAATAATAGGGTGTTGATTTGGGTGAAAATCAGCTTTAAACCAGTCTAAATATTCTCGTTTTTTTGCCGTTAAAATGCCATCTTTTCCAAGCAACCATTTCAAGCCTTGAGCAAACATTTTTAACCTTTCAATTCGAGTAAAACCATCTTGTTTGAGAAGTCCATGTGTTCTTTGCATGGTAAATCCAAACATCATAAGCGTAACTAAAACCAAGGCGGTATAACGTGTAAGGTTTGAAGTCTGCGCTACCTCGATCATAACATCATAAGCAACATCGCGATGTTCCATTTCTTCAATACTATGCCATGCAAATAAACCCCGGACAAAAGGATGTGCATGGGCCATCGTACTTTTATGACTGAAAAATGTCGTTGCCATTAAAGCGGTTAAGTGTTCGCATGAAGCGGTGATCGCAATATTAAAACGATCAGGATACCTTTTTAACGCATGTTTGAAACGTTGATTGACTTGATGAATATATTTTTCAATCGGCATACCTTGCTCAATTAAAATTTTATTCATTTTGTCATGGGCAATACCGTGTTGCGCTTCTTGTTGAATAAAGTCTTTCACACGTTTGGCTAAGACAGGATCTTTAATATGCGGTTGAAATAGTCGGACACACTGTATGAAATATCGTTCTCCATCTGGAAATGTCAAACTCAAAGCATCAAATACACGTGTTTTAAAAGGATCGTTGTTAAACCAAAATCGTGGTACTTCGTTGAGTCGGAAATCAAGGTGCTTACGAATCACTGGATGGTATGTGGTAATTGCATTCATTTTATTTTTATCACTTATGCAGAAAGAACAAGTATGTAAAAAAAATCACATTAAGGTCATTATCTCTACAGGACAAAAGAAGAGAGAAGGAGATTAAAACTGTAAGTAATGTTGGCTAAATCAACCGAATAAAAATGATTTAGCCAGTAATAGAAATACTATCGAGCTGCTTGCCAGAATGCTTCACCAGCTTGAATTGGATCATTGGTCTCGGCTAATGTTTTTACCCATACATCATATTGGGCAATCACAGGATGTTGGCTTGGATGGAAGTCTTTTTTAAACCAATCTAGGTATGGACCTTTCATTCTCGTTAACATGCCATTTCGACCGATAAACCATGGAAGTCCTTTGACGGTCATTTTGAAACGGTCTAAACGACTAAATCCGTCATACTTCAACATGATATTGGCACGATAAGTTGTAAATCCAAGCATCATGAAAGTTGTAAATGCCAAAGCAAATTGTCGAGTAAGTTCTGGAACATCACCGACTTGTTTCATGACATCAAAAGCCACATCACGATGCTCCATCTCTTCGATAGCATGCCATGCTAAAAGCGCGCGCACATAGGGGTGAGCATCTTCAAGGGTTGCTTTTTGACTATAAAAAGTATCAGCCATTAATGCAGTTAAGTGTTCGGCTGCAGCAGTCATGGCAATATTATATTGAGGTGAACGACGTGTCAGTTCGAATTTAAAAATTTTGTTAAGAACCTTAATAAATTGATCGACAGGCATACCTTGATCTTTCATGACCTGATTCATCTTGTCATGCGCAATTCCATGCTGTGCTTCTTGTCGAATAAAATCTGCGACGCGTTTTTGTAATTCAGGGTCTTTGATTTTATCTCTAAATAATCGAACTGATTCAATGAAGTAGCGCTCTCCGTCTGGGAAAGTTAGACTCAATGCATCAAACATACGGGTTTTGAATGGATCTCCACCAAACCAAAAACGAGGAATTTCTGAGAGCTTGAAATTGAGATTCGTGCGTACGACAGGATCAACCTGATATTTTACCAATGCGTTCATCTTATTTTCATTCATCCGCTTTAGATCGTTTAAGTATGTATGGCATTGGTCTGATTGTTTTGACAGTACTTGCCATTTTTTATACATTTTACGACAAATGAAAATGAATAAAGTCAATTTTGCCTAAAGGAATAGTGCATCGTGAAAGATATTCAAATACCCAATGGATATTTCCATTTATGGCAAACATTTATTCAAGTGAAACAGCTCGATAAAGAGATAAAGACTGCGTTAAATCAGGATGTTGATACGCTGAATAAAATTTTGGCAGCACCGATTGCCATGCAATCATCATATTCTTTTTTCTTAAAACTTAACTCTCTCACGCAGGTTTATTTGAATCGCGCCAATTATATTTTTGAAATGGCTCAATATGTGAAACCTGAGCATTTTGGTGTGCTTGGATATATGGCGACACGAAGTGAGACGGTGGCGGAAGCACTGAACTATATTTTAAGATTTAGCCGCTTGGTGATTGATGGTGAAGAGATTACACCCATGCAGATTCACCAGAACGGTGAAATACTGATTTTAAGCTGGCCGTTTATTTGTGATGACTATAATTTTATCAATGAGCTGACGAATGCCATGATGGTTTCATTGGCAAAGCAAATATTAGTGCATGATACCTTTCCACTGTATAAAGTGATCATGGCGCATGAAGCTATCGCACCATTGTATGAATATCAAAAGTTCTATGGTTGTCAGGTAGAGTTCAGCCAAGTTGAATATCAGTTTCAAATTCGCACTCAGGGGTTGCAGCTAAAACCCCAACAAGCAGATCCTTCACTTATGCAATTGTTGGTTCAACAAGCGGAAGAGGCGATTGCATCAAAACCCGTGCAATCGAGTCTTGATCGGCAACTCCACTTAATTATTGCTGAGTATTTGCGTATTCGTCACGAAGCGCCAAAGATTGAAGATATTGCGACAGAATTATGTTTGTCGGTGAGGACTTTGCAACGACAATTAAAAGATCGCGGAACATCATTTAAACGCATACTTGAGCAAGAGCGGATGTCACAATGTGAGCGCCTATTAAATCAGGGGCTAGAGTTAACGGATATCGCAGTGCAACTCGGTTACTCAGATCAGTCTGCGCTTGCTAGAGCATTTAAAATGTATAATGGAATAACGCTGTTGCAGTTTAAAAAACAACTTAAACAACGACCAACTCACCACCATAATCTAAGTTAGATTATGGAAATAAAAAAGGTAAGCATGTAGCTTACCTTTAAAGACTTCACTTTTATGCCAGTCTAAAATTGATTCATCTGTATTTTGGGATATCTAAAAGCAATGGAGAGTATAGCAATCACCGCTAAGATCCAGCAGTAATAAACGTTTTGGATCATTTCCATTGGCGATAATTTTGCAATTGAACACGCCAATAATAATTGTGCGCCAAACGGAATTAAGCCTTGAACAACACAAGAAAAAATATCCAACAAAGCAGCCGAGCGTTTTGGGTCAACACCATATTCTTTAGCAACTTCACGTGCCATATCGCCAGATAGAATAATGGCAACCGTATTATTTGCCACAAAGAAATTAGACAAGATTACCAGAAGGCAGATTCCGATTTCACCAGCTCTTTGCGTTCCCACTTTGAATAAACGCGTAAGTTGATAAATGCGTTGTATTAGCCACTCTAAGCCACCTTCTTTTCGCATAAGGGCAGAAATACCACCGAGTAACATTGAAAGCAATGCGACTTCAAACATGCCCAAAAAGCCATCGTAAATCACAATATTTAATTTAAGTAGGTTAAAGTCGGGGGCTTGAATCAGACCGACGAGTCCAGACATAACAATGCCCAGCATAAGTACAGCCAACACATGTAATCGGGTAAAAGCCAAAGCAAATATGGCTAAATAAGGCAAAATCAGCCAAAAATTATAGTCATTGAAAGAAATTTGTTGCGTATCACGACTCATCACAAAATAAATCAAAATCGTGAAAAGTGCTGCTGGTACTGCAATCCATACATTGACTTTAAATTTATCTTTTAGTTCTACACGTTGGCTACGAGTTGCGGCGATAGTGGTATCTGAAATCATCGACAAGTTATCACCAAACATAGCTCCTCCAACCACAGCGCCAATCGCAACAACAGGATTTATATCGGTGACTTGAGTGAAGCCAAATGCGATGGGCGCACAAGCAGCGATAGTACCCATCGAGGTGCCCATCGCAGTAGCAATAAACGCTGAAATAACAAAGAGCATTGGCAGGACAAAAGCCGAAGGAATGAGAGATAAACCTAATTGTACTGTTGCATCAACACTACCAATGGCACTACTAATACTGGCAAAAGCACCTGCCAGCATAAAGACCATAAACATTAAAATAAGATTAGGATGGCTTGCCCCACGGATAAACTCATCTATACCTGTATTTAATTTGCCACGATAAAGTAATACCGCAAGAATGAGGGCAGGGATAGCAGCAATGGGTGCTTTAATTTGGTAGAAGGCAAACTCAGTGCCAATCAGAGTGTGATAAATACCGCTGCCCAAAAAAATGGCTAAAAACACAATAAGCGGTAGAAGGGCAAGCGCTCGCGGAGAAGCCTTGCCTGGGGAGATTGTGGTCATAACATAAGAAATAAAAGAGTAAGCATGTATAGTATAGAACAGCTTTGGCTAATTCAGAAAAGTTAAAATGTAAGTGCTAAGCTATTTGTTTTTAAACATTTTTAATCAATAAACATAAGTTCATATAAATATTCATGATTTAGAAAAAACAGAAAAAATCGAGCTTTTTGATCATTGTTAAAAAAATCAAAACATTGATAAATATGCACTTGGAATACTTAACTGAAAAGAGTGTTTGGTGCTTTTCATCACACTCTGTTCAATGAGTAAAAAATAGCGTTACAATGGGCCGTCTTGTATTTTACAAAACCAACTCCTCAATTCTATACAATTCAAGGAAAGTACATCCCTATGTCACGTTTAGCCACACGATTTGCACAGCTTAAATCTCAACAGCGTAAGGCTCTAGTTTCTTATGTCATGGCAGGTGACCCTCATCCACACGTAACGGTTCCTTTGTTACATCAAATGGTGGAAGCAGGTGTGGATGTAATTGAACTTGGCTTACCATTTTCAGATCCAATGGCCGATGGTCCAGTGATTGCACTTGCGGCTGAGCGAGCATTGGCAGCCGGTACAAATACATTGGATGCATTGGAAATGGTCAAGCAATTCCGTGAAAAGGACACAGATACACCAGTGGTGTTGATGGGTTATTTGAATCCTGTAGAAGTCATTGGATATGAAAAATTTGTATCAACTGCTCATGACTGTGGTGTGGACGGTATTCTTTTGGTGGACTTACCACCTGAAGAAGCACAAGTGCTCGATGTTGTCTTGAAAAAGTTTGATATGGATCAGATCTTCTTGTTGGCGCCAACATCTACAGATCAACGTATTCAACATGTCGCTAATCAAGCGAGTGGTTTTATTTACTACGTGTCTTTGAAGGGTGTAACAGGTGCAGCGACTTTAGATGTGAATGAAGCTGCTCAACGCATCGAAAAAATCAAGTCGATGACGGATGTACCTGTTGGTGTAGGTTTTGGTATTAGTGATGCAGCCTCTGCAAAAGCAATCGGAAGCGCAGCGGATGCGGTCATTGTTGGTAGTGCTTTTGTTAAACCATTTGCACAGACAACTCCTGATCAAGCAGTTGAACAGGCGGTCAATAAAGTCAAGGAGCTTCGAGCAGCGCTCGATGAGTTAGTATGAATCAAGAAGTTAAATCAGGGAAAACTTTAGCACCTGCAACACCTTGGACAGATCGTTCAGTACCAGGTATTCAAATCCCTGATCAACAGCAATCGTTAAAAGCGACGTTTACTGAGCCTACGATTGAATGTCCAGAGTGTCATGCTCTGGTGACTCGTACGGCGATGTCTTTCAATGCTTATGTTTGTCCTCAATGTGATGAGCATTTAAAAATGAAAGCACGTGACCGCTTAAATTGGTTCTTTGATAAAACCGCAAAAGAATTAGGTCAAGAGTTTGTTGCAAAAGACCCACTCAAGTTTGTGGATAGCAAAGCTTATCCTGTGCGTATGAAAGAAGCACAAGAGAAAACTGGCGAAACTGAAGCACTCGTGGTGATGGAAGGACAAATCAAAGGTTTAACTTTAATCGCTTGTGCATTTGAATTTGATTTCATGGGCGGTTCGATGGGTACTGTAGTTGGTGATCGATTTGTACAAGCAGCAGAGCGTGCGATTGAAACCAAACAGCCAATGATTTGTTTTGCTGCCTCTGGTGGTGCTCGTATGCAAGAAGGAATGTTATCTTTAATGCAAATGGCACGTACATCAGCTGCGATTCAAAAAATGAAAGATGCTCGTATTCCGTACATTGTTGTATTAACTCATCCAGTATATGGTGGTGTGACCGCATCTTTAGCCATGTTGGGTGATGTGCATATCGCTGAGCCTAAAGCAATGATTGGTTTCGCTGGTAAACGTGTCATTGAACAGACTGTACGCGAAAAGTTAGAAGAGCCGTTTCAACGTGCTGAATTCTTGCTTGATCATGGTGTAGTCGATCAAATTGTTCATCGTCACGCATTACGTGATACAGTTTATCGTATCGTAGCGAAATTGATGAATTTGCCTTGAACCTCACTGCTCCACTCAGTACAGATAATTTACAAACATGGCTCGATTATTGGAGCCATGTTCACGTTACAGGAATTGATTTAGGGCTTGAACGCGTCATTCCTGTGGCTGAAAAATTGGGCGTTACACACCCGCAAGCGAAAGTCATTACCGTTGCTGGTACGAATGGTAAGGGTTCAACAACCACAACCTTAGCTTCTATTCTGAATGCTCAAGGATATCAAGTCGGTCTGTATCAATCTCCGCATATCTATCGTTTCAATGAGCGTGTAAAACTCGCAGGTCAGGAAGTTTCAGATGAGCTTCTGATCGAAGCATTTGTTCAAGTTGATCAAGCACGACGTGAATGTGATTTAAGTTTATCTTTCTTTGAAGCAACAACCCTTGCAGCTTTTGTCATCTTCAAACAACAGAAATGTGATGTTTGGGTATTGGAAGTTGGACTTGGGGGACGTTTGGATGTTGTGAATGTCGTTAATCCAAATGTTGCGGTCATTACCAATATTGGATTGGATCACACAGATTGGCTGGGTGACACCATTGAAAAAATTGCTTTTGAGAAAGCGGGTATTATTCGTCCAGATATTCCAGTCATTTTTGGTGGGCAACAAATACTTCCAACATCAATTCAGGATAAAGTCATTGCATGTAATGCGACGCTGTCATGTCTAAATCAGGATTATTTTTATCAAGCAAATGGTGATGGTAAAACTTGGACATTTTCAAGTTCAGCACTGACCTTAAAATTACCATGTGGTCAGTTGGCCCTAGATAATGTTTCTACTGCCGTGGCTGCATTATTGGTCAGTGGATTGAAAATTTCTCAAACTGCACTAGAGCAGGGCATTATTCAAGCACATTTACCAGGTCGATTTGAAATAAGGGAAATCGCAGGAAAAACAGTGATTTTCGATGCGGGACATAATCCGCATGGTGTAGAATTTTTGTTAAAGCAATTGCGAAATTATTTAGAATACAATAAACAGTACACAGAAGTTATCGCTGTGTTTTCGATGTTAGCGGATAAAGATATAGATTCAGTCGTTAATTTATTGAAAAACACGGTATTTATGTGGAAAATTGCGCCGATGGATGTGCCTCGTGCAGCACCATTAAAACAATTAGAGTCAGCGCTTCAAGGTGAGACAGTACAACAGTATTCAAATGTACAGGTCGCATTTAAATCAGCACTTGAAGAAACAAAAAATAATCAGCTGATTTTGGTGTGTGGTTCGTTTCATACCTTAGAAGCGGTCTGGGAGTATTTAGAGAATGTCAATGAATAACAAACAACGCTGGATGGGTGGTGTTGTTTTATTGGGTGGTGGTGTTTTATTGGCAGCATTACTTCTAAAAGGCAAAGAAGAGATCCACCAAAATAATGTTGAACAACCGGTTGAAGCTGTTCAACAAAAAAAGAATGAACCTGAAGCAGTACAACTTCAACCTCTCACAGTTGATGTGGAAACTGAAAAGCGTTTACTTGAAGAGCAACGACGTGCTCGTGAGAAAGCTGTGGCAGAGCAAGAGGCTCGTGCTGCTGAATATTTAAGAATGCAACAAGAGGCCGAAGCTGAAGCCGCACGTCGCGCTGCTGAAGAATATGCTGCAATGAATGCTCGTCGAAACGCTGCTCAGCAAAGTTCAGACAATATTCCTCCTGAATTGGTTGAGGATGAAGCTGAAAAGAAAAAGCGTTTGGCTGAAGAAAATCGCATAGCTGAACAGAAGCGTTTAGCTGAGCAAAAAGAACAACAGGCGAAATCCTCAGAAGAACAAAATCGTAAAGCTGAAGCAGAAAAACGAGCAGCTGAAAAGAAAGTAGCAGAGCAAAAAGCTGCTGAGGAAAAACGTAAAGCAGAAGAAGCGAAGAAGAAAGCTGAAGCTGATAAAAAAGCTGCAGAAGAGAAAAAACGCAAAGCTGCTGAAGAAGCGAAGAAAAAAGCTGAGGCAGAAAAAGCTCGTGATCTGCTGGAAAATGGAGATCGTCAATGGATGGTTCAAGTGGCATTGGCTGCGAATGAGGCGAATGCAGATGCGCTTGCGGCTAAGCTTCGTGCCAAAGGATATAAGGTAACGAAGAGTCCAACGTCGAAAGGTATTCGAATTATGGTTGGTCCATCTAAAGATCGTGATTCGGCAGATGCGTTACGTAAGAAAATTAACAGTGATGCAAGTTTAAATATGAAATCAGCATGGGTGATTGATTGGGTACCACTGGATAAGCGTCAATAGTTTCTTGCTTTGTTTTAGAAAAAAGGATTCAAACTATAATTTGAATCCTTTTTAAAACAATACGTTAAAGATTATAAGCAATAATCAAAAAAAGCCTATCTGAGGATAGGCTGAACGCTGAAACTTGATGGCTCGTCAAAATTAATCAAGATCAGGTTGAGGTGTTAAACGTAGATAAGGTGTCACTGCCTTGTACCCTTTAGGGAAGTGTTGTTGAATTTCATTTTCGTCTTTAATAGAGGGAACAATCACAACATCTTCACCATGTTGCCAGTTTGCAGGGGTTGCCACTTTATAGTTATCTGTTAACTGTAATGAATCTATAACACGTAAAATTTCATGGAAATTGCGACCAGTTGACGCTGGATAAGTAATAATTAAGCGTACTTTTTTATTTGGATCAATGATCACAAGAGATCGGACGGTTAGGGTCTCGCTGGCATTGGGATGGATGAAATCATATAAAGTCGAAACTTTACGATCCTGATCAGCAATGATTGGGAAATTTACCGTGGTAGACTGAGTTTCATTGATATCTTTAATCCAACCATGATGTGATTCAACATCATCTACAGAGAGAGCAATCGCTTTAACATTACGTTTTTCAAACTCGTCTTTTAGTTTTGCTGTAAAACCTAATTCCGTCGTACATACGGGAGTGTAGTCGGCAGGGTGTGAAAATAAAACTCCCCAATGATCTCCTAAAAAATCATAAAAATTAATTACTCCTTCACTTGATTGCTGTACAAAGTCTGGAGCGGTGTCACCTAAACGTAATGCCATATAAACCTCTATTTTTATCAAAACCTTAATGTGCTGAAATTAATATGGCGGAAACTCTTTATAATTAAAAATAGTGTTTTTTTATTTAGTTATGAAAAAAACAGATTTATTTGAATGTCCGAAGGCAAATAAACGTTCATAAATTTGAATTTGAACGATATATATTTCTGATCAAATTTGCTACATTAACTCGCCGTTGCTCATGCGTCATGGAAAATAATCCAGAAATTTTTTGATTGCATTTGTTTAAAACCCTTGTACTTCAAATTTCTAGCACCATAATAACGTTTGAGAAAAATCATTTTGATAAGTAAGTTTTAGAGAGTCTATATGTTGGCAAGTCTGATCGGAGGAATCTTCGGTACTAAAAACGAGCGCGAATTGAAGCGTATGCGTAAAATTGTCGAGAAGATCAATGCGCTCGAGCCGACGATATCTGTGTTAAGTGATGCAGACTTATCTGCAAAAACAGAAGAATTCAAACAACGTTATAAAAACGGCGAAAGTCTTGATCGCTTGTTACCAGAAGCTTTCGCAGTATGTCGTGAAGCTGGTAAACGTATTATGGGTATGCGTCATTATGACGTACAGTTGATCGGTGGTATTACCTTACATGAAGGTAAAATTGCAGAAATGCGTACAGGTGAAGGTAAAACCCTAATGGGTACTTTGGCTGTATATTTAAATGCAATTAGTGAACAAGGTGTTCACGTTATTACAGTCAATGATTATCTGGCGCAACGTGATGCTGAGTTAAACCGTCCACTTTATGAATTTTTGGGATTATCTGTTGGGGTGATCTACTCCATGCAGAATCCTGTCGAAAAAGCAGAAGCTTATCGAGCAGACATTACCTACGGTACAAACAACGAATTTGGTTTCGACTATCTTCGTGACAATATGGTGTTCTCGTTAGCCGAGAAAAAACAACGTGGTCTTGCCTATGCGATTATCGATGAGGTTGACTCAATCTTAATTGACGAAGCACGTACTCCACTTATTATTTCGGGTCAAAGCGAAGATTCCTCACAACTTTACGCGGCAATGAATGCGATTCCGCCAAAGTTACATGCTCAAAAAGAAGAAAAAGTTGCAGATGGTGGGCACTTCTGGATCGATGAAAAGCAACGTTCAGTCGAAATCACAGAAGCTGGTTTTGAAGCCATTGAAAGTGAACTTATTGCGATGGGATTATTGGCAGAAGGTGAGAGTCTATATTCTGCAGCCAACTTAAATCTTGTTCATCATGTGACAGCTTCCATTCGCGCACATTACTTGTATCAACGTAACGTGCATTATATTGTCCATGACGGTGAAGTGATTATTGTCGACGAAAATACAGGTCGTACGATGCCTGGTCGTCGTTGGTCTGAAGGTTTACATCAAGCGGTAGAAGCGAAAGAAGGTTTAGAAATTCAACCTGAAAACCAAACGCTTGCAACGACCACATTCCAAAACTATTTCCGTTTATACCGTAAACTTTCAGGTATGACAGGTACAGCAGATACTGAAGCTGCTGAAATGAAAGAAATTTATGGCTTAGATGTGGTGTTGATTCCAACCCATCGTCCAATGATTCGTAAAGATCTGAATGACTTAATTTATTTGAATCGTAATGGTAAATACAATGCGATTATTGAAGAAATTAAGAAAATTCATGAAGCTGGTGTTGCACCGATTTTGATTGGTACGGCAACAATTGAAGCTTCTGAAATCTTATCGGATAAACTGAAAGAAGCGGGTATCGCACACGAAGTACTGAATGCCAAACAGCATGAGCGTGAAGCGGATATTATTGCACAAGCCGGCTCTCCACGTGCCGTGACTATTGCGACCAACATGGCAGGGCGTGGTACGGATATCTTGCTCGGTGGTAACTGGAAAGCGAAACTGGCGAAAATTGAAAATCCAACTCCTGAAGATGAAGCACGTTTAAAAGCAGAATGGGAACAAAATAACCAACTGGTGCTGAATTCTGGTGGTTTACATATTATTGGTTCTGAACGTCATGAATCTCGTCGTATTGATAACCAATTACGTGGTCGTTCAGGTCGTCAAGGTGATCCAGGTGTTTCGCGTTTCTTCTTATCGTTAGAAGATGATTTGATGCGTATCTTTGCGGGTGATCGTGTCGTCGCAATGATGCGTGCAATGGGTCTGCAAGAAAATGAAGCCATTGAACATAAAATGGTATCTCGTTCGATTGAAAACGCCCAACGTAAGGTTGAAGCACGTAACTTCGATATTCGTAAGAACCTGTTGAAGTATGATGATGTAAATAACGAACAACGTAAAATTATATACTCACAGCGTGATGAAATTCTGGCAGAAAGTACATTGCAAGAATACATCGAGTCAATGCATGAAGAAGTGATGAAAGGGGTGATTGAAACGTATATCCCACCTGAATCAATTCATGATCAGTGGGATGTCCCAGGTCTTGAATCTGCATTACGCTCAGACTTTAATATTGATCTTCCTGTGCAGCAATGGTTGGATCAAGATCGTCGATTAGATGAAGAAGCATTAGCACGTCGTATTACTGATGAGGTTTTACAACGCTATCGTGCGCGTCGTGAACAAATGGGTGCTGAATCTGCAGCAGTGTTAGAACGAAACTTTATGTTAAGTTCTTTAGATCGCCACTGGAAAGATCATTTAGCAGCGATGGATTATTTACGTCAAGGTATTCATTTACGCGGTTATGCGCAAAAGAATCCTGAGCAGGAATATAAGAAAGAAGCATTCAATCTGTTTGTAAATATGTTAGCTGTCATTAAGTCTGATGTTGTGACAGATCTTTCATTAGTACGTTTACCAACGCCTGAAGAGCTGGCAGAAATGGAAGCACAACAGCAAGCTCAAGCTGAAGCGATGCAACTTTCACTTTCTCATGCTGAAGTTGATGGTTTAACAGGTGAGCAAACAGTTAATACTCAAGAATTGGATCAGAATGAAGTTGAGATTACGCCACCTCAAAGCCGTAATGCACCTTGTCCATGTGGTTCTGGTTTAAAATACAAGCAGTGTCACGGTAAAATCTAAATTTCATGAAGCAGAACTTAGGTTCTGCTTTTTTTATTTTATTATAGTGCTTGGTCAGTTCATGTGAATAAGCATTGCCAATTTTCTCAGTTAATGCTATTTAATTTTGCATGATTGAATATATGGAAGCGACAATGAAAAAAATACTAAAACCGGCTCTATTTGCAGTTTTTGCTTTACCAGCTTTTGCATTTGCCAATGCTGATACGAAAACTGTACCTCTAGCGAAAGTTCAAGCAGCTGCGGGTGTTACTCAAGCACAAACTGAAGTTAAAAATGACTCCACAACGGTGATAAGTCCACGCACTGGTATTCGTTACACACTTGGTAATACAGCTGGTCGACCAATTATTCTTCAAACAGCTGCAATTGCACCAGCAACTCCAGTGACAGCAAATCGTATTGTTGCATCAAATCCAGCTCTTTCAAGTTCAAGTCAAGAAAAAGCAAAACAAGCTTTATTAGAACAAACTGTCTCTAATTAATTTTAGAATTTCGTACACAAGCCAGTCTTTGACTGGCTTTATTGTTTTTAGGGATCGATATTTATTTCAAATCATTCATTTCAATCAACCCTAATGCCTTATTCACTCGATTTTTTTTCTAATTTCTAATAAGCTTAGCCATCATTTTTTTTAATTCGGACAATCAAAAATGGCGGTGGGTGACGTATCAATGCCACAAATGCATGTGGTAAAGGGTGTGAAAATTGGCTCAGCAGAAGCGTATGTACGTTACCCAAATCGACGTGACTTGGTTGTATTTGAATTTGCACAAGGCACTCAAGTTGCAGGTGTATTTACCCAAAATGCTTTTTGCGCAGCGCCAGTACATATTTCAAAACTGCATTTGTCTCAAACAAATCCACGTTACCTTGTAATTAATACAGGCAATGCGAATGCAGGTACTGGTCCTACAGGTATGAAAAATGCAAAGGACACTTGTGCTGAATTTGCCAAAATTGCTGGTGTAAATGAGAACGAGGTTTTGCCATTCTCAACAGGCGTAATTGGTGAACAATTACCAATGGAGCGTTTGATTGCTGGGTTAAAACCAGCATTTGAGAGTCTAGAAGATGATGTATGGCCTCAAGCAGCATCAGGTATTATGACGACCGATACTTTGCCTAAGGGCGCTTCTGAACAATTTGAAATTGACGGGGTTGTTTATACAATGACGGGGATTTCAAAAGGTGCAGGAATGATCCGTCCTAATATGGCAACAATGTTGTCCTTCGTAGCGACAGACGCGCCTATTGCTCGTGAATTGGTTCAAAAACTATTAAAAACCACGGTTGAACAATCATTTAATCGCATCACGATTGATGGTGATACATCTACTAATGACTCTTGTATTTTTGCAGCAACTGGTCAAGCAGGTGGTGCTGAAATTACATCTGAAGAAGATGCTCGTTACTCTGTTGTTTTAGATGTACTTACACGTGTCATGAAGCGCTTGGCTCAGTTGATCGTTCGAGATGGTGAAGGTGCTACCAAATTTATAACTGTTTCAGTTGAAGGTGGTGCAAATACGCAAGAGTGTTGTGACATCGCTTACAGCATTGCACATTCACCTTTGGTAAAAACAGCGTTCTTTGCTTCTGACCCTAACTGGGGACGTATCTTGGCTGCAATTGGTTATGCTGGTGTCCCAGATTTAAATGTCGACAAAATCCAAGTATGGTTAGATGATGTCCAGATCTGTAAAGATGGTGGTGCAGCGGCAGATTACACAGAAGAGGCTGGTGCTAAAGTAATGAATCAATCAGAAATTACTATCCGCGTTGATTTGGGCCGTGGTTCTGCCAAAGATACGGTTTACACCTGTGATTTGTCATATGATTATGTCAAGATCAACGCAGATTATCGTTCTTAAATAAATTAAGCCTCCTGTTGAGGCTTTTTATTTATCAAATTTTAATGATTGGTCAAATCCAATCGGTGTGTAATTGCTTATATCGATAAGCGCTATGGATAGAGATGCAAATAATGAATGATGCAACCAATTTAATTGCAAATGATGCGAAAGCAATTGTTCAAGCTCATTTAGACCTGATTGGTGAATCAAACAATCAAGATTTAACACCAGAGTTAAAGCAGCAAAAATTTGCTGAGATCCAAGCCGAATTGGAAAAGCGTAATGCGGTATTGGTTGCTCATTATTATTGTGATCCAGTCGTACAGGAGCTTGCGGAGCTGACTGGTGGTTGTGTTTCAGATTCACTTGAAATGGCACGTTTTGGGCGTGACCATGATGCGACAACACTCGTTGTGGCTGGTGTGAAGTTTATGGGTGAAACTTCTAAAATTTTATCACCTAACAAAACCATTTTAATGCCTACCTTAGAGGCAACTTGTTCACTCGATCTAGGTTGTCCTGTAGATGAGTTTACCAAGTTCTGTGATGCTCATCCTGATCATACTGTTGTGGTTTATGCAAATACCTCAGCTGCGGTAAAAGCACGTGCAGATTGGGTGGTAACATCAAGTTGTGCTGTCGAAATTGTTGAGCATTTAGATAGTTTAGGTGAAAAAATTATTTGGGCACCTGATCAGCATTTAGGGCGTTACATTCAAAAGAAAACTGGAGCGGATATGTTGCTCTGGGATGGTTCTTGTATTGTACATGAAGAATTTAGAGCACGTGGTATCGCTCAAATGAAAGCCATCTATCCTGATGCTGCAGTTTTAGTCCATCCCGAATCACCAGAATCGGTGATTGATGTTGCTGATGCAGTAGGAAGTACCTCACAATTGATTAAGGCTGCAAAAGAACTACCGCATGAAACAATGATTGTTGCGACCGATCGCGGTATTTTTTATAAGATGCAGCAAATGGTGCCGAATAAGACTTTGATTGAGGCTCCTACGGCAGGTGAGGGAGCGACTTGTCGTTCTTGTGCACACTGTCCATGGATGGCAATGAATGAATTGGATGGCATTTTGCATGTTTTACAACATGGTGATCAAGAAGTCCATGTTGATCCCGCTTTAGCAGAGCGCGCTAAATTACCATTAGATCGAATGTTAAACTTTAGTGCGTCATTAAAGCGTTAATATTAGTCAAAATGCTTGATAAATATACATTTGAAGTGTTTTTTTGATTTTTTTTGAAGATAGGTGTTGACGTTATCCAGCGTCACGCCTAGAATGCACACCGTACCGAACGATACATCAAACGATAAGTTGAACGGTACAAAAGCTGAGATGAATCGGAGTATAGCACAGCCTGGTAGTGCACCTGGTTTGGGACCAGGGGGTCGTAGGTTCGAATCCTACTGCTCCGACCAATTCTTCAAGGCAAAGGTTTTCCAATGATCTCGCAATCATGGGTAATGCGCCTGTAGCTCAGTTGGATAGAGCATCCGCCTTCTAAGCGGATGGTCACAGGTTCGAATCCTGTCAGGCGCGCCATTGGTCGCTTGATTTTATAGAGCCAAATTTTGTGATGGTGGATGTAGCTCAGTTGGTAGAGCCCCGGATTGTGATTCCGGTTGTCGCGGGTTCGAATCCCGTCATTCACCCCAACACAAACCGATGTAATCGGAGTATAGCACAGCCTGGTAGTGCACCTGGTTTGGGACCAGGGGGTCGTAGGTTCGAATCCTACTGCTCCGACCATTTATTTCATTATAAATGGTCAGATAAAATATACCGCGTTAAGCGGTTTTTTTATGTCTGATTTTTGCTGTTAAAAAAAGATCCTATTAGGATCTTTTTTTGTTGAGTGTTTAAGGCACGATAATAACAGCAACGCGTCTATTTTCTGCATGGGCAGCGTCAGTATTTGCAGTATTAATAGGTTGGGTTGAACCGCGACCAATGGTTTGGATATGAGCAGGTTTAAAACCCTCTTCGATAAAAATAGTGCTTACGCTTCGGGCACGGCTTTCAGAAAGTTTAAAATTATAATCTGGATTGCCAATAAGATCGGTATGACCGACGATACGGACTTTCTTTAAATTGTATTTTTGTAGTTGTGCTGCGAGATGTTGAATCTGTTCACGATTTTTTTGAGAGATTTCAGCCTGATCGAAATCGAAAAGAAGTCGTTCGGGGAGTCCTAAACTCCAGCCTTCCTCTGTGAGGACGAAACCTTGTTGTTTTAACATTTTTACTTGTTTATAGCTTAAAGATCCCATACCCAAGCATGCACTTAATCCTATACAAAGAATGCTCATGATAAAAAGTTTGAAACTACGATTGAGCATAGGTATTAATCCTCAGTAAAAATTCTATTGTTGAAATATGTGCCAATGATGTTTTAGATTCTTCGCTTTGTACATCGCTTGGTCTGCTTGAGAAATTAAGTCCTCAGGGGTATGAGCTTCTTTAGCCAAAGCAATACCAAGACTAAAACTAAAATGGATTGATTGTCCGTTATATTTTAAGGGCTCATCAGAACATTTTATAAGATTTTCGGCAATCGAAATTAAGTGATCAACCTGACTGACAGGACTTAGGATAATTGCAAATTCATCCCCGCTTAATCTTGCGACAAAATCATTTTGACGTGTGTTTTGTTTTAATCGTTTTGCCATTTCTTTCAACACTTCATCCCCCACTAAATGACCATATTGATCGTTAATAGACTTAAATTTATTGTTATCTATAAAAATCAAAACAGTATTTTCACGTTTATCAGGCTGATCGAAAAGGCTACACAAAACTTTATAAAAGTAATGTCGGTTTGGTAATTGTGTTAATTCATCATGTTGTACTTGATAATTAAGCTGAGTATTTTCAGACTGTAACTGATTGTGCCAAGATTGAATTTCTTCTAATAGTTGATTAAATACTGAGTTTAGATGATGAAATTCTTGAATATCATTTTTTGGAAAGCGGAGATTATATGCTTTTTGTTGACTCACTAATTGTGCTGTATGAATAATTGGTGATATAGAATTCATAATATGACGATAGGTTGCATTAACCGACCACCATAAGGCGAAAATCATAAAAAGCATACCTAAAATCAAGGCTAAGCAAATCTTGATAATGAATAAAATGATATCTTGAGAACTGCCGAATAGATGAAGCTCACCGACCAATTGTCCATTGTGAGTAACTTCAATTTGAATCGGCTTAGAAAAAAATAATCCATCAAACCAAGTTTGAAGTTCTGAATGGCGATCTATCAGTTTACTGCTTTCAGTGATTTTAACTTTACTGCTATCCAATACTTGGATAAGGCGAATTGAATGTTGTTGTGTGTACTCGTGTAAAATATTGTCTAAAGTGTATTTATCTTGGAAAACAAGAGCAGGTTGAATGCGTTCCGCAATTGTGCGACTCACTAAGGTTAAGTTTTGATTGGCGTATGATTTCACCGTAAAAATTGAAATCGTTGCAAAAATTAAAGTGCAGATCAAAAAAGTAATCGCAAAAATTAAAAATTGTGATCTTCTAAATAGTGATTGGAGTGAAGTTAATCCAAAAAATTTATCAATCATCTGAATTACTCCATTTCTGTGCAAGAAGTAATACACGAGGATCAACGTGGATTTTGGTTTTTGCAAGACTGTCTAAATTGACTTTAAATTTTGTAATACCTGCTTTATTGCTATAGAGACAGAAAACACTTCCAACCTCGCAATCTTCATTATTTGTTGAAAATGAGAGAATTGACTTATTTAGTGATTCTCGGATGAGTTTTTGTTCGACTGTTGGAGAAGATTTAGAGAAAAATATAACATCACAATTGGTCATGTTTAATTCATAATCATGAATATTTTGTGCTTTGATATTTGAATTTTGCTTTTGAATAGTTTGATTAAACTCTGCTAATGCCACAGTGTTATCAATTAGACATAAATCTGGTTGTGGAGATGAAATTTTGGCATAGCTCAAAATAGATAGAGTCATTTGATAAATGTTCTGGTTGGAATTGGCATGGCTAAAGCTGCACATCAAAAGCAGTAGGGAGATCAATACGGCTTTTTTGATTTTAAATATAGCCATTTAGTAACATAGTTCTAGTCAGTTAAATAATAGTGACTATTCTAATCTAATTTTAATAAAGTTAAAGTGTTCGATTTTTTATCAATATCATACTGAATGATGTGAATTTGACTATTAAATGCCCACTCAACACTCATAATTTAAAAAAATACTAAAATATTGAAAAAAGTAGTTGCATTGGGGGAGGAATGCTGTAGAATGCACATCCATCGGCGGTGATGTTGATTAAAACTTGTTGAAAAACAAGGATTTA
>NZ_JBWYIT010000016.1:0-47689 GCF_056779875.1 Acinetobacter sp. ANC_7634
GTTACCCATGTGAGAGTAAGTCATCGCCAGCTCATTATTCTAAACACCCCCTTCAATACAAGGGGGTGTTTTTTTATATATATAAATTGAATTTGAAAATAATTTGAGTAGATATCGCGAAATTTTTGGATTCATTCTGATGTTTAGTGTACTGCTGAAATCTTCTCTAAAAAGTATTTTGTTCTTTCATGTCGTTCTTGTGGCTTATTAAAGAAGTCATCAGTCGGGCAATCTTCTAGAATTTTACCTTGATCCATAAATATCACTCGATCTGAAACTTTTTTTGCAAATCCCATTTCATGCGTAACACACATCATCGTCATGCCTTCTTTTGCAAGTTGGCTCATGACTTCAAGCACTTCACCGACCATTTCAGGATCTAATGCGGAAGTGGGTTCATCAAAAAGCATACAGACTGGGTCCATACAAAGACCACGTGCAATCGCGACACGTTGTTGTTGACCACCTGATAATTGTCCTGGAAATTTATCTTTGTGTGCTGTCAAACCCACTCGATCCAAATATTGTAAGGCCTTTATTTTAGCTTCTTCAGTTGAGCGATTAAGTACTTTGATTTGTCCTATTGTTAGGTTCTCTAACACAGTCATATGAGGAAATAGTTCAAAATGTTGAAATACCATACCTACTCTAGATCTGAATTTTGCTAGATTCGTTTTAGAGTCTTTTAAAGCGGTACCATCAACGATAATATTTCCTTGTTGAAAAGGTTCTAAAGCATTCACTGTCTTAATAAGTGTAGATTTACCTGAGCCAGATGGACCGCATACAACGACAACTTCACCTTTGTTGATAGTGGTTGAGCATTCGCTAAGTACCTGAAAATCTCCATACCATTTGGATACATCTTGAATTTCAATCATTGGCATTTTGATTCTCCTTATCGAATAATGGCTATTTTTTGATGTAAGCGTTTAACTAGTCGTGAAAGTGCAAATGAAATGACAAAATAGACGACAGCAACAACTAGATAAAAAACGGCTTTGGTTTCCGAACCATAGGTATTAGCTAAAGTATTTGCATTGCCTAGGAAATCTGGTGCACTGATGACATAAACCAAAGATACATCTTGAAAAAGAACAATGGATTGCGTCAATATCACGGGTAACATATTTCTAAAAGCTTGGGGTAAAACTACGTATGACATTGTCTGGCGATAATTAAAACCCAAGGCGTAACCTGCATTCACTTGTCCTTTAGAAACTGATTGAATGCCAGAACGGACAATTTCTGAAAAAAAAGCAGCCTCAAAAATGGCGAAGGTTACTACACTTGAAAATAAAGGTCCCCAATAGGTGTGATATTGGAAATCGAAAAACTTAGGAAGTAAAAAGTAAAAGATAAAAATAACTTGAATGAGGGGAACACCTCGAAAAAAGTCGACATAAAATTTTGCAAATCCACTGGCAATTTTATTATTCGATAGACGCATCATCGCGATTGGTGTACCAAGAAGAATCCCACCAATAATCGAAAGAATGGTTACTGTAACTGTAAATTTAAAACCAGCGATCAAACTTGCAACGACATCGGGATGAGTTAGAACACTAAAGTCCATTTTATTTACCTCCCGAACCTAGACCTGGTACAGCCATTCGTTTCTCAATCCATGCCATCAGGTATTTAATTGAATAAGTGATGATGAGGTAAACAGGTGTTGAAAGAATTAAAATGACCACGTCTTGAGAGGTTTCTTCTCGCATTGTTTTGGTATATGCAAAAAAATTCAAAACACTTAAGGCAAAAAGCACGGCTGAATTTTTAAATACATTCATTGCTTCTGATGTTAGTGTTGGCCAAACGATTCGATAAGCCACTGGCAGAATGACATAACGATAACTTTGGTTTAAATTTAAACCGATCGCATAAGCTGCATTTTTTTGACCTTGTGAAACGGTATTAATACCTGCTCGAACCTGCTCAGCAATCCTTGCAGCGGTATATAGGCCCAGCGCAAATACACCAATAATTGCTGGATTATTATTTAAAATATTTTGCCACCATCCGCCAGAAACCATTTCACCACTTCCAGTACTCATACTCAATGGTAGAAGTTGAGGGAAAACGAATGCCCAGAAAAATAATTGAACAATTAAGGGTATATTTCTGAATAACTCTACATAACAAGTCCCAATGAATGACAGTAATTTATTGGGTAATGTACGCATAATGCCAATAAGTGAACCAAGTATAAATGCGATGAAAAAGGCAATGACAGCAGTCCAGATCATGGTCCAAATACCTGATCCAAGTATCTGTAACCAAGTCGGTGCATCAGCAACAGCTGAATAACTTGAACCTCCAATCGCACTACATATAGATTCAGCCCAATCTTTTTTATCAACGCCATATTCGTTGGATGCCAAGCAAAATGACGTCCAATTTAAAGAACCAACAGCCATTGAAATTCCCTGCAATGGTTATGAGAAAAAAGGGCTTAAGTGTTTCTATTTAAGCCCTCATAATTTTTGTTATTTAATCCCTGCATCATTCGGAGATGCTTTTAATTTTTTAAATGAGCTACTCATAGGCATGTTTAGATTGATATTGCGTGGTGGAATAGGTGATAAGAACCATTTTTTATAAAGGGTATCCATTTGACCATTTTTCCACATTCCAGTTACCACACGATCTGCAATCGCTTTAAACTTGGCATCGCCTTTAGGCAGCATAATTCCGTAAGGTTCTGACGAAAGGACTGGACCTACAATTTTAAAATCTTGAGGTTTTGATGATTTGGCAATGAGCCCTGCAAGAATATTGTCATCCATAACAAATGCAGCTGCACGTCCCGAAGCGACCATTGCAAAAGAATCAGCATGATCTTTACCATAGACATTGGTAACCTTTATTTTTTCTCCTCGTGCACCCATTTTGATATATTTATCCGAGGTTGTTCCTTGCGTTGTGGCAACGGCTTTACCATTTAAATCCCCTAAATCTTTGAAAGGCGCTGAAGCTTTGACTGCCATACGTACTTCAGTGGCAAAGTAATTTGTAGAGAAGTTGACTTGCTGTTGTCGCTGGACAGAGTTGGTTGTCGTCCCGCATTCCATATCAATGTTTCCAGCGAGCATTTCAGGAATTCGCGTGGAAGAAGTAACCGCTTTATATTCAACTTTTAAGTTGGGGAGTTTTAAGTCTTTTTTTAATTCGTTAGCTACGTTATTACAGATATCGATGGCATATCCCATAGGTTTACCACCAACGATATATGAGATTGGATCAGAAGATTCACGATACCCGATGATCACTTTTTCATTTTTTTTGATTTTCGCAATGGTGTCAGTGGCATTGGCTTGACTCATTGTTCCGCCAGCGATGATGAAGCCTAATGCGCTGAGAAGGACTTTACCAGATAGACTTTTCATCAAGAAATCTCCATGTCTTGTAGTGCATCGTTCTTATAATTTTGACAGTTCTCAAATTTGGTTGAAATCTATTCAAAATAAACTATTAATTATTTTTATACTTTCTATGAGAATAAGTAAAGAATAAAAAATACTCGAAATTCAAATGAATTTAGATTTTTTGATCAATGCGAAATAAATCATGAGCTTATAAAACCTTGATCATGAGTAAGTGGTTTATTTTTAATCAACCATAACTGCAGATAAAACTAAAAAATTATTTTTTTTAATTTAAACTTGAGTGCTCATATTTTTTGAATATTAATTAAAAAAAAGTGATTGAATTATAATGTATTTTATCCTTATTTTTTTATTAACAATTAAGACTAATTGATTAACCTAACACTTGAAACTTATGTTATAAGAATTGTAGGCATGATTATTGCTTGAATAATAACGATGTTAGGGGGTAATGATTTATGAAATTAGCGTTAGGACTAAAAGTATCCAATTCTTTGTCTTTGACACCCCAGCTCCAACAAGCGATCCGACTTTTACAATTATCCAGCTTAGAGTTGGAGCAAGAAGTTCAATTGCAGTTGGATAGTAACCCCTTACTTGAAAAGGTGGATGATGATTCTCCAATGCAAAGTTTGGAGGACTTGAATCAGGAAAATTCTGCTAGTGATCTTACTCGAGAATTAAATGCAGATCATTTGCCAAATGATTTACCTGTAGATACGGAATGGGATGATGTATATACCCATCAATCATCATCAATGGAATTACCAGAATATGAAGAACGTGAGGATAATCGATCAATTCAAAATACACTGAAAGATCATATTTTACAGCAAGTTAATCTTCTAAATTTCTCCCAAACTGATCTTTTGATCGCTTATTGCATCGTAGATGGTTTGGATGAAAAAGGCTTTTTAGATGAGAGCGTTGAAGAAATTCACCACGCAGTGCTGACTTTACTCGCACAGATGGATATTGAAGAAGATGTTGAGATTGATGAAATTTTAGTGGTGTTGAAACATATTCAAAGACTAGAGCCGATTGGCGTTGGTTCACGCAATCTTGTGGAATGCTTATATGTTCAGCTTCAAGTTTTGCCTAATACCTTACCATGCCGTAATGACGCGTTATTGTTATTGCAGCATTATGAATTATTGATTGCCAATGACCTAAATAAATTACTGAAGCAAACAGGTTTTAAACTTGAACAGTTAAAAGCAGCGATACAACTTTTAAAATCATTACAACCCTATCCAGGGTTAATGTTTGAAAATAAAGAATCTGAATATCAAGTGCCTGATGTTGTGGTGGCAAAGAAAAATGACAGTTGGCATGTGCACTTAAATCCAGATATTTTGCCAAAATTACGTATCAACCCTTATTACGCAAATATGATTCGTCGAGCTGATCAAAGTGCAGATAATCAATACTTACGCAATCAAATGCTTGATGCTAAAAATTTTATTAAAAGTGTAGATGAGCGCCATAAAACGCTTTTAAAAGTAGCGACATGTATTGTTCAGCATCAACGAGATTTTTTAGAGTTGGGTGCTGAAGGAATGAAACCTTTGGTGTTGAGAGATGTGGCGGAGGAGGTTGAGTTACATGAATCAACAGTATCTCGTGTAACGACCAATAAATATTTGCTTACTCCGAGAGGGTTGTTTGAACTTAAATATTTTTTCTCAAGCCATGTTGGAACAACATCAGGTGGTGAAGCGTCTTCAACTGCGATCCGAGCAAAAATTAAAAAGTTGATTGCTGAAGAGAACCCAAGAAAACCATTATCTGATAATAGTTTAGCTAAGTTGTTAAATGAGGATGGTATCGATGTTGCACGTCGTACAGTCGCAAAATATCGTGAATCGTTACATATTCCTGCATCATCCGATCGAAAAGTCTTGATCTGAAATTTGAAGTGTGATTATTCTAGAGGTTCATTATGACGAAATAATGAATCTCTTTTTTTTAGTTACACGAGGTTTAGCCAGCATGATTTCATGACTTAAATTTGCAGAATAATTCTATGTTGAATGTTCTGTCATGCAATCACATGGCTTAACTCAATCAAATCCTTTAGAAGGAGAGGGATAGGATTATGCAAATAACAATTCGTGGACATCATTTAAGTATTACTCCTGCAATAGAAGAGAATATTCGTTGTAAATTCGCCGAAATGACCAAGCACCTTGATCAGGTCAATAGTATGCAGGTGAAACTCACAAAGGATCACCAAGTCGATAAGCGTTCGAAAAAAGGAAGTTCGAATCATATAGCTGAAGCAATCGTGCGTTTACCAGGCGTCGAACTTTTTGCTCAGGCATCTGGCGATGATATGTATGCATCAATTAAAAAATTGACTGAGAAAATAAAAAGACAGTTAATGCGATATCGTAAAATGCAAATGGCTTTTCAGCCGCTGCCTATATGACGGTATGTAGCTGAAAATAAAAAAAGAGGTATATTGCCTCTTTTTTTTATAGATAAATTGTATAGCAGATGAATTCATTGAATGAGTTATAGTAAAATAATCCGTTTTTACACAATCGATCGTCCCATGAGAGGTCTTTGCAATGAATAGTGAACAGCTCACTGAAATCTTAAAAGCTGCTTTCCCTTCTGCTGATGTTGCTGTAAGTGGACAAGGTGGGAAATTTGACCTCCGTATTGTAGATGATCTGTTTGAAGGTAAAAGAACAGTTGCTCGTCAACAAGCAGTTTATGCTCCTCTTAACGAATATATTAAAAGTGGTGCAGTTCACGCTGTAACCATACGCGCAATGACAAAAGAAGAATGGCGCAAAGCTAGTCTTTTCGGAGCTTAAGGAATAAATGGATAAATTTCTAATCACTGGTGGTAAAAGACTAGAAGGCGAAGTTCGCATCTCTGGTGCAAAAAATGCTGCATTGCCACTTTTAGCAGCAATGATTCTTGCTGAAACACCAATTACGCTCAGAAATGTACCCAAGCTTAAAGATGTTCATACGCTTGTAAAATTAATTGCAGGTCTTGGGATTAGCATGAAGTATGAAGGTGATACTGTTGTCGCTGATACTTCAACCCTTGATAATCAATTTGCACCATATGAACTCGTAAAGACTATGCGAGCGTCTATTTTGGTGCTTGGCCCATTGCTGGCGCGCTACGGTAGTGCAAAAGTATCTTTACCTGGTGGTTGTGCTATTGGCTCACGTCCTGTTGACCAGCATTTAAAAGCATTAGAAGCTTTAGGTGCGGAAATTGAAGTCGAAGCAGGCTATGTCAATGCAAAAGTTGATGGTCGCTTAAAAGGCGGTGAAGTTGTTTTCGATATGGTCACTGTAGGTGGGACAGAAAACATCCTCATGGCTGCTGTCTTAGCAGAAGGTGTTACTACCATCCGTAATGCGGCTCGTGAACCTGAAATCACTGATCTTGCACTAATGCTCATAAAAATGGGTGCGAAGATTGAAGGTTTAGATACGGATACATTAATCGTCACTGGCGTAGAAAGTTTGCATGGTTGTGAATACTCAGTTGTTGCTGACCGTATTGAAACAGGATCTTATTTAGCTGCTGCTGCTATTACGGGTGGACGAGTTAAAACGACACATACAGATCCATTGCTGATGGAATCAGTGTTGGATAAATTTGAAGAAATGGGTGCAGAAGTTACGCGCGGTGATGATTGGATCGAACTCGATATGATGGGTAAGCGTCCTAAGGCCGTTAGTTTCCGTACATTGCCTCATCCAGATTTTCCAACAGATATGCAAGCACAATTGATGGCGGTCAATGCAATCGGTCGTGGGTTTGCAACAATTTCAGAAACGATTTTTGAAAACCGTTTTATGCATGTACCTGAATTGTCACGTATGGGCGCTAATATTCAGGTTGAAGGTAATGATGCAGTTGTAACAGGAGTTGAAAAACTTTCAGCTGCACCTGTTATGGCAACAGATTTGCGTGCTTCATTTTCTTTAGTTTTGGCTGCTTTAGCTGCTGAAGGAGAGACTTTAATTGACCGTATTTATCACATTGATCGCGGTTACGAAGATGTTGAAGCAAAATTACAAGGTTTAGGTGCCCAAATTAAGCGAGTGAGCGAGTAAGTTAATGAGCGATATGAGAAACGATGATCCTAATTTTGACGTAATGGGCAATTTTGATCATGGTTTAACCTTAGCATTGAGTAAAGGTCGTATTTTAAAAGAGACATTGCCATTGCTAGAAACAGCAGGGATTAATCTTTTAGAAGACCCAGATAAATCGCGTAAATTAATTTTTCCTACGACGCATAAACATGTTCGAATTTTAATTTTACGTGCATCTGATGTACCAACTTATGTAGAAAATGGTGCGGCTGATATTGGTGTTGCAGGTAAAGATGTACTGATGGAACATGGTGCACAAAATGTCTATGAACCATTAGATCTTAAAATTGCAAACTGTAAGTTAATGACAGCGGGCAAAGTGGGTATGGAGCGTCCGAAAGGTCGTTTGAAGATCGCGACCAAGTACGTGAATTTGACGCGTCAATACTATGCGAGCTTAGGTGAGCAAGTTGATGTGATTAAACTTTACGGTTCGATGGAGCTTGCACCATTGGTTGGTTTGGGTGATTACATCGTCGACGTCGTGGACACAGGTAATACACTTCGCGCGAATGGCTTAGAGCCTCTTGAAGAAATCTGTAAAGTGTCTTCTCGATTGATTGTGAACAAAGCGAGCTTTAAGCGTAAGCAAGCCTTACTTAATCCGATTCTTGCACAGCTTGAAAAAGCGGTGGATGAACGAGAAAATGCAAAGCAAGTGAAAACTGCTTGAGTTTGTTGATTTTAAGAACCGCCCGAAAGGGCGGTTCTTTATTATACAAGACTGTATTTTCTGATTTGTTCTATTAATTGAAATTGTAATTTATCTAGATTTACATATACTGGGATAAAATCAATTTCATATTCTGGATGTTTTCTAAGTTTTAAATTTATTTGATTTATCGTTAGCTTTGTATTTAGCACTTTCAAATCTGATATGAAAATATTGCATCCTTGATTCCAATCATTAAGAAATCTATTTAATTGATTATCTAAAGTAAACCGTGATAAATCTGATATTAACGAGTAAATATAGGCAGTATTGTCTTTAATTTCTTGTACTTTATGATTAAAGTCTTCTGAAGATTTTAACTCATCATAAGAGTTTTTTCTTTCAGAAATCCAATATAATAAATTAAGCTGTTCCCTATAGTTGGTGTTTAGTAAGCTGATAATTTGAAAAGAAAGTTTTGAAATTTGTTGGGAGTTAAATTGTTTTTTCCATGAAAGAAAACCAACAATAGCAACTATTGGCGTCAGTACATAAGCTGTTGTGGTAATTATGGTATTTATTCGATGCATACTTACAGCACACATCAATGATTGACCTTGACAGTAATAAAAGTATTGAAAGAATCCACAAATAGCTAAAACAACGACATAAACACCTAAATAGTAACCGACATATTTTTCTATTTCTTTCATCTAAAACTCCCCCGAATAAAATCAAATCATGATAAGAACAGAGCTCAATAGAAAATTCAATTTAATCAAAAGTTATTTTCAATCATTTCTATCTGGGTTGCTTGAATGAAGATGCCCACAAATCAACAGAAAACAGGTAAACTAAAGCTTCCCTTTAATTTCATTGTGGATAAATTGATGCGACGTTTATCGACTCAAGATCAAAACTTCAAGCAAGACTTTGCTGACTTGCTCGCTTTTGAAACCGTGAGTGACCCAGAACTTTTAAAAACAGTAGACCAAATCATTGCCGATGTTCGTCAACATGGTGATGCTCATGTTCTTAAACTTACTCAGCAGTTCGATCGACATCCAGCGCATCAATTTTCAGATTTAGAACTGACACAAGAGCAACTTAAAGCTGCATTTGATCATTTAACGACTGAAGTTCGAGAAGCTTTAGAGTTGGCTGCAAATCGTGTCCGTGAATTCCATCAGGCACAAAAACAAGATGGTTGGACCTATGTTGATGCTTTGGGTAACACCTTAGGTCAAAAAGTGACGCCGCTTGACCGTGTTGGAATTTATGTGCCAGGTGGTTTGGCTTCATACCCATCATCAGTACTCATGAATGCTGTTCCTGCTCACGTCGCAGGCGTACCTGAAATTATTATGGTTGTGCCTGCACCAAATGGTGATTTAAATCCATTGGTGTTGGCAGCTGCGTATTTGGCAGGTGTCACTCGTGTATTTACGATTGGTGGTGCACAAGCGGTTGCAGCATTGGCCTATGGTACTGAAACCATTCCAGCAGTAGACAAGATCACTGGACCGGGCAATCGTTTTGTTGCAGCAGCAAAACGCGCCGTATTTGGTCAGGTAGGTATTGATATGATTGCAGGTCCTTCAGAAATTTTAGTGTATGCTGAAGGGGACAATAATGCAGAATGGCTTGCAATGGATCTTCTGTCTCAAGCAGAGCATGATACTGTTGCTCAAGCTGTATTTATTACGCCAGACGAGCAACTACTTCATGATGTCGCGATTGCAATTGAAGAGCACTTAAAAGCACTTCCTAAAGCAGAAATCGCACGAACTTCTATTGCTAATCGTGGTGCACTTGTTTTAGTTAAAGACCGTGCCGAAGGTGCAGAATTGATCAACCAAGTTGCCCCTGAACACTTGATGCTATGTTTAGATGAAGCACAAGAAATGGCTGAAGGTATTCGCCATGCAGGTGCTATCTTCATGGGGCGTTATACGCCTGAAGCAATTGGTGATTACTGTGCAGGTCCGAACCATGTATTGCCAACCTCGGGTACGGCACGTTTTTCATCACCACTCGGAGTGTATGATTTCCAAAAGCGTTCAAGCTTAATCATGTGTTCAGAGGATGGCGTGAAAACCTTAGCGAAAACAGCAGATATTCTTGCACAGCAAGAAAACTTAGATGCTCACGCTCGTTCAGCACGATATCGTTATCAGTAATTTAAGCGATAAATTTAGAATGAATATTCCTCTCTAAATCTGTTTTTAAGCATTGCTTGAAATCGAAATGCAAGTGAGGTTAGGTGAAGGTAATTAAAAAATCTCTCCCTAACCTCCTTAGTCAGTGAGGGGAATTTAGAGAATTTAAAAATGAATATTACAGTAGAACAAATGCGTTTTTGGAGTCCCGAAGTACGTGAACTAGAGCCTTATGTGCCTGGTGAACAACCCAAGATCCAAAATCTTTTAAAATTGAATACCAACGAGAACCCGTATCCACCATCTCCAAAAGTTGTAGAAGCGGTACAACAAGTTTTAGCAAATGGCGCGGATGTTTTACGTTTGTATCCTGACCCTGACGCATCGGAATTAAAGCAAGCAATTGCGAAACAGCAACATGTTCCAGTGGGACACGTGTTTGTTGGTAATGGTTCTGATGAGGTTTTAGCTCATATTTTTAAGGCATTTTTTGTTCAAGATTTGCCAATTCTTTATCCAGATATTACCTACAGTTTCTATCCTGTTTATAGCCAATTTTTTGGTGTGAAAACTCAAATTTTGCCTTTAAACGAAAAATTTGAAATTGTTGTGGATGACTATAAGCAACCAAATGGTGGCATCATTATCACCAATCCAAATGCCCCTACCAGTATTGCACTTGGTTTGTCTGCAATTGAGGAAGTACTTCAATCGAACCCAAATTCAGTGGTTGTGATTGATGAAGCATATGTAGACTTTGGTGCTGAATCTGCAGTGGCTCTCGTAGAAAAATATGACAACTTGGTGGTCTGTCAAACAACTTCGAAATCACGTTCGCTTGCGGGATTACGGGTCGGGTTTGCGATTGCACAGCCGCATTTAATTGCAGCGTTAGAAGCGGTAAAAAATAGCTTCAATTCATATCCAATGGACCGTTTTGCGATTGCCGCTGCAGTGGCGTCTTTCGAGGATCAAGCCTATTTCGAAGCGCAAAATGCCAAAGTGATTGCTAGTCGTATAAAGTTAGTTGAGCAACTGAAATCCTTAGGGTTTGATGTGTTGCCTTCTGCCGCAAATTTTATATTTGCAACACTGCCTAGCAAAGATGCAGGTCAGCTTGCAAATGAATTGCGAGAGCGTGGCATTATCGTAAGATATTTTAATAAACCACGTATTAATCAGTATTTGCGTATCACCATTGGTACAGATGAGCAAAATCAACGTTTAGTAGACACCTTGAAGAATGACATTTTAAAAGTGTGAGTGCTGCAAATTTTTGTTGTTGAAAAAGCGACCAGATAGGTCGCTTTTTTATGATTCGTACCATTGATTCATCAGTTTTAGCATGGCTTCAACCTTATCAAAACATTCTTGATATTCTGCATCGCAATCTGAACTGATTGTGACACCACCACCAGCCCAAATAGACACATCTTGCTGATATTTTTGAATCGTTCGGATCAAAATATTCCAAGAACCAGTACCATCAAAATTGAAATAACCAATAGAGCCACAGTATGCACCGCGTGGGGACTCTTCAAGTTCTTCAATAATTTCCATCGCTCGAATTTTGGGTGCCCCCGTTATTGAACCGCCGGGGAGCGCTGCGTGTAAAACATCTAATTGATGAACATCGGATTTTAACGTCGCTTCAATTTCACTGACCATGTGGTGGACTTGATTAAAGCTTTCAATGTTAAATAATTTTGGTGTCTTGACAGTGCCAGTTTCTGCATAAATGCTTAAATCATTTCTGAGAAGGTCAACAATCATTAGATTTTCGGCTTTATCTTTCTCAGAGTTGATGAGTGTTTGTTTTGATTCTTGGTCTTTTTGAGGATCTTTAAAGCGTGGCATGGTGCCTTTGATCGGTTTAGTGATCATTTTTTTATTGGGTCTAAACTCGATAAATAACTCAGGTGAACAGCTCAAAAGTTCAAGGTTATCAATTTTAAGATAAGCAGCATAAGGAGCATTTGTGAGTGCCCAAAAAGGTTTAGCTATACTCAGTAGCTCACCTTCAGCTTGTGCTACAAATTCTTGAGTTAGGTTAATTTGGTAACAATCCCCAGCAACAATGTAATCTTGTACTCGTTGAAATGCAGTTCGATATTGTTGTTTAGTCCAACGTGCTTGCATGGGTGAACTGAGTTGAAATGATGATGGACTAGATTGCTGAAAACAGTCTAATAATCGTGTATAAAGGCACTCGGCATTATGTTCAGTGCTATAGAAAACCCAATCATTATTTTCATAAATCAAATAGCTTTCATACAAGCCAAAAAACAATTGTGGTTGTTTTTTTACCTTGGTGTTGATTTGAAAATTTGCTGCAAAATTATAATCATAGTAACCAATGTAACCGCCTCTGAAATAATGGCTTGCAGAATCTGGAAGTGAATTTTCGCTACATTGAACAAAATCTTTGAGTGAAGAAAATTGGCTTTCATACTGATAATTAAAATCAGAGCAACGCACAAATTGACTGAATCCGCCGTTTATATAAACGCAATATTTTTTTGGCAAAAATCCGATAATCGGTAAATCCTGATTTTCAAGATATACCAATCCTGTCAATGAACCAATTTTTTGCAAAAAATCAGCTTTACTTAGTCCTGAAATTTTTAAGTTTTGTTTAAAAAATGAAGCACTTACCATTTGTGACTTGTTACACTCTTTTCAGAAAATTTGCATCACCCATTTAATACTAGTTCACACTTATGCCATTTATCGGGAATAGGTCGAATTTTCTTAACAGATATTGATCATAAGATAACATAAGGTTAACTTAATACTGCAAAGCGAACTGCTCAAGGATGAAGTTTCAGTCGTTAAATTATAAAAACTTCAGAAACACGGAGAGCAGTCAAAAAAATGAAAAAAATGCTCTTGGGAGAGTACATAATGAAATTATTCACAAAATTGGCTTTAGTTTCTTCAATGGCGGTGAGCGTGAATGCTATGGCGATGCAGGCAATGGATGATGCATCACTCAGCGCAACGACTGGTCAAGATGGTATTACTATTGCCATTGATACAACTGCTGGTATCGAAATCGATAAGTTATATATTCATGATAATGATGGTTTTACAAATAGCGCTTTGACATTCGGTGATACGACCATTAATACAGCTGGCACTGCTGATCCAACAATTGGTGCTGGTGCAATCACGGTTAACGGTTTAACGATTTCAAAGGGTACTGGAAATACTCAAAACTTAGCAACGTTGAAAGTTGATGCCGCAGATGTTGGTGGTCAAGCGGTACTTAATGTTCTTGCTGAAACTGGTGCTTTAGACATCAATGTTGGTTCTATTGGGGTTGCAAGCTCTGGCACTTACAGTTCTGATGACAATGTTCGTGGTGTTGTTGAAGGTTCTGAAAAACAAATTATTACAGGTTTAACATTATCATTGGGTGCAACCAAAGCAAACGTTCAATTAGGTAATGCACCTCAAGGCGCTATGATTGTCGTTGATTCTGAAATCACTGGTGGTTTATCTACAAGCTTAACTATTAATGATACATCTACATCGGGTGGTGGTAGCATTGGAATCGAGGGCTTGAAAGTTACAAGTTCAGGCAGTAAAAACCTGAATGCTGACGCCAAAATTGGTGTAACAAAAGATGGATTATATATCAGCCCAGCTCAATCACCATTGAATGCTTACATCCAAAAAGTTTCTTTAGGTGAAGCTAATAAGAGTATCGGTTCAATCGAAGTTCAAGGTTTGAATTTGGGTAGCACTTCAATCAAAATTTCTGGTCACTAAGTTTTTATACAAAAAACGCGTGTTGATCACGCGTTTTTTAAATTTTGCGAATTTGAAATTAAAAAGTAAAAGTACTGTATTTTTAGGATGAAAAAGGTATTCTGAATATAAGAATAAATGTGAGTGCAAACTCCAACTACAGAATCATAAAGGCAAGTACGCCGAACTAGAACAGTTAACATTATGATAGAAATTACTTTAGGCTCTGCAATTATGTATTTTTTTGCGAGTCATGCTCTCGAAATTAAAGAAAAACCACGCGAAGCAGTTTATTACAGTGAGATTGCAGACTCACGACATCTATCTTATACAAAAAATCACCGTGAACCTGTAGCTATCAAGCCGGCTATCGAAAATCAGTTTAGAGGAATAGTTCGTCAAGCGTATGACTATAGTTGTGGTTCTGCGGCGTTGACGACAGTTCTTAATGGTCACGCTGGTCTAAATTTGACAGAACAACAAACCATGGAGGGATTGTTGCGATTTGGCGAGTATGATCGAATCATTGAGCGTAGAAGCTTTTCATTATTGGATATGAAGCGCTTCGTCACTGCTTTAGGTTATGAAAGTGGGGGGTACCGTGGTGAATTCAAAGACCTGATTAAACAGACACAACCTGCTATTGTTCCAATTCACTATGCAGGTTTTAAGCACTTTGTTGTATACAAAGCATATAAAGATGGAAGGGTTTATGTTGCTGACCCTGCATTAGGAAATATCAGTTTTGATGAAGCACGATTTAAAGAAATTTGGGAAAACAATACCTTATTTTTAGTGAACGTTCCTGAATCTCAACAGAAAGATCTATTGGCATTACAAGAAACAGATTTAAGACATGTCGATGATGCAACAATTAACCGTTACGCCTTAGTTGATGCACAATTTTCGTCAGATTATATGAATAAAATCGCAGATAAAGC
Source organism: Acinetobacter sp. ANC_7634 (assembly GCF_056779875.1). NCBI lineage: Bacteria > Pseudomonadati > Pseudomonadota > Gammaproteobacteria > Moraxellales > Moraxellaceae > Acinetobacter > Acinetobacter sp. ANC_7634. Next base: position 15,029 of record NZ_JBWYIT010000016.1, read on the forward strand.
CTCAACTATGCGTAAAGTATTAGATCTTGATCCCAAATCTCCAACGTATAATCAACCCATTACAACATATATGCGGCTTTACTATAAACGTAAGTAATTTAAATGCAATTAAATTGAATTGAAACAAAATCCAAATAATGAAGAATTGTGGTAGGAAGTAAAATGAATAATCAATGGACGAAAAGAACGCTACTCGCAATCAGTATTCAAATGATTGTCACAGGCGTCTATGCAGCACCCGAAACAGTTGAAGCTCCATCAGAAGAGAATATTTCTCAAGATACTCAAAATAATACTGAAAATAGTTCGGCGACCGAGCTTGAACAAGCACAATCAAGTTATACGGCAGAATCTACTGAAAATGTTGATGCAACACCTTCTCTTAAGCCAGGTGTTGAAGGGCAGGCTGCAAATGCGCTCCAACAAAAAGAAGGTGATGCGACGCAAGAGACTAACTTGCAGGAAGTTTTTTCCTCTAATGAGCGACAATATTCACTGATTAAGCGTGGTGAGTTTTCAACGTTCTATGATCTTGATTATTCGTACTATCGGGATTCACAAATAAATGCTTCGATCGATGAAGGACAGTTGTATCAACTTCGTATTGATGAAGATGCAAATCATACGATTACCAATACCATCACAGCGCAATATGGTTTAAGAGATAACATCACGCTAAACGCTTCAATTCCATTGGTTGCAAAGTCTGATAGTGTCAAAGATACGACCACTGCTGGATTGGGTGATATTAGTTTAGGGGCGCGTTGGGAGCCATTTCCACTGAAAGAAGGTCGTTTGCCACTTATTTTGTTTGGTAATCTATCGACAAAAACAGGTGATAGCCCCTATGAAATTAATCCTTTGACGGATCTCTCAACAGGTAAGGGGTATTATTCAGTTGGTGTTGGTGCAAGTACAAGAAAATATATTGATCCAGTTGTATTGTTTGCGTCAGTATCAACAAATTATGGTTTTAAAGAATCTGGCTTAAATCAAATCCGAGGGGGAGGAAATACTCAAGGTGAAGGTTTAACCGGGCGTAACCGTGTTTTAGATACTTTTGAACCCGGTGTTACGGCTGGATTCTCGTTCGGGTTTGCATATTCATTTAACTATGATGTCTCCTTGACCATGTCTTATCAGCAATCAATGAACATGGGTACCAAATTTACATATGATACAGGTGAATATTACGAACCTGCGACTCAGACCAGCTCTATGTTTGCGGTGGCACTCGGTGTACGTGTTAGTCCGAAGACGATTGTCAATGGAACGATAGGTATCGGTTTAACTGAAGACTCTCCAGATGTTTCTCTCGGCCTATCGTTCCCATTAGATATACTTGGCTTCGGTAAGAAAAAAGCAAGCTAAAGGAGTTCGGAAATGAGTCAATTCCGTTTGCATCCTTTAGTTACAGCAATTGTTCTGAGTGGATGTAGTACGCAAGTCTTTGCACACCTTGGGCAGAATTTATCTGTAGATGTACGCTCATTATCAATGGGTAATGCTGTCACTGCAGATCCACCCGGGATTAGTGCAATTCACTTTAACCCTGCGGGTTTAACCAAACTCAAAGGGTTACAAACCGACGTTCAAGGCTTAGTTGCTAATTTTGATATTCAGCGTGAATTTTCCGCGCCATCAGGTTATGACGTCTTTGGATATTCTGATGATCCATTAATCTGTAATGATGCGCTTGATAATCCATCAAACCTCTGTACTGATTTTAAGGATTCTGTGAGAGGTGATGTCGAGTACGCATCCTTATATATTCCTATATTGAAAAAAATGGTGGATTTAGGAGAAGGATGGCCAGTAGCAGCTCCAACTGGAGGGATCTCCTACAACCCACCAGGATCTAAGTTTACTTTCGCTACAGCAGTTTATGCACCAATGGTTGCAGGTTTCGGTGCAGAAGATGGTAATCCGGGTAACTTCATGGGGCAGCAAGTTGCCATGGAGCGTATTACATATTTATCACCATCGATTGCATATCAAGTAAATGATGAACTTTCAATTGGTGCTTCAGTGGGCATGTCTTATCAAGCCATTGCCATGAAAACAGATTTACGTTTTCCAAATGAAATGATTGGTCTTCTTCGGATGGTGGATGAGTCTGTCTGTGCCCCTTTCCGTGGAGGGAATGACAATATTGTCACGAATATTTTGTTATTCGGCTTATGTAATACCAATGAGGGCATGAATCCATTTTCAACTTTCGGGAAAATCAATGTTGAAATGGAGCAGAGTTTATCACCAAGCTACAACTTAGGTGTCTTGTGGGAACCCACTGAAGAGTTTGGTTTGGGGCTGGTTTACCAAAGCGGTGCTAAAATGCGCTTGAAGGGTAAATATATTGTAGAAAATGGAAACGCATCCCGAGAATTAATCAAAGGACTAAACTCCTCACCTACGGGGCAAGTTTTGGCAACCATACTTGGTTTTCCAAACTATGTACCTGCGATTGAAACTGGTCTAATGTCTATGGATTTAGAATATCCAGCACATTTCCAAGCGGGGATTAAGTACAAAGTATTCCCGGACTTACAGGTAAATTTCGATGTGGGATGGACTGACTATGCGGCTTGGGATAAGTTTAAATTTGAGTTCGATCGTCAAATTTCTGCTCTGAAGATTGCAAAACTGTTATCTAATGATGTAACAGACTCTTCTTTATCTCTGCCTCTAGGTTTTCAATCTCCATGGAGTTGGGGCGTTGGCGTTGAATATTCTGCCAATGACCGTTTGAAATTCCGTGCTGGTTATGAACCTAGAACAAGTGCGATCCCAGATGGAAAGCGGAATACAATGGTACCGATCAATAATGCACAATTGTTTGGATTGGGTATTGGTTACCGTTTTGATGAAGATACAGATATTGATTTATCAGTCGGGTTCCTTCGTAGCCGCGATAGAATTCCAGCGGGATCAAGTAGCCTAGCCAATCTAGACGCCGTGGATAATTTATTACTTAATCCATATGCAGGTTTAAATGTATCGACGAATACTAAAGTTACGATTTTAGGTATTAATTATAGAACGAGATGGTAATGGACTTAAATCTTGAGCAATTTAAACAAATAAAAACAAGAGTGAGCCAGTCTCTCGGTTGTGTTTTATGTGCAGGTTCTTTTTTAGTAAGTCCTACATTGTATGCCCAAGACTTTTACACAATTATAGGTCCAGATGGCAGACCGATTGTCATCGAAAGAGCTGCATCTAGTGCCCAAAACAGCGAATCTATTAAAAATCAAAAATCAGTTCAAAGAGAAAATATTCAGCCAAAAATCATTCAAAAAAAACCAGCAGATGAGCCTAAAAAAATACAGGTTGAAATCGCTCAGCCGAGTATTAAAGCTCCTACAGCGAGCAAATCAGTTGGGCGCAGTCAAAATGACAATGTTGAACAATCAACAGTGAGTGTTGAAAAAAAGACTCAAGATCAAATGACGAAAATTGATCTTGAACAGACTAAAGTCAATACGAAACATGAGCAGTCATTAACAAAAAATAAATCTACACACGATCAAAATTCTAAAGAAAGCCTTCAACGTGTTGAGCAGATTTCAGATAGCAAAAACGCAGGTGGTTCACTGAAAGCTGAAACAGGAAGTCCTGTAACTGTGATTGATGGTGTTGAATACATTGATCATGAATATCTTGAGGATCATGAGTTTAATCTGGAAGGAAGAAAACGGTTTTATGTAGTTCCTGATACGCAGGGTGTAGGTGCAGCTCGTTTTGAAACGATTGAGCGACAAAAAGGGATTACCAAAGCCGTTTTATCTCAGTTCCTACAGCCGACAGAGCCTACAGCGAAAGAAGCAATGGCTTTATCGAGTACGTACATGCGTATTGAAGCAAAAGATCTTGCAGAATCTTTGGAACGTACATGCTTTCAAGATAAAAAAATTCAGAAAGCTAAGCGTTTGAAGGGTGCTCAAGGTGAAATTGGTTTATGGCCAGTTGCGCCATTGAAAGAACGTTTTGCTTATGAGGTGGTGGAGTTAGATGAATCAATTGATCAGATTCAAATTCAATCATTTGCTTCATCTCAAAATAACCCAACTTTTTATTGGCCGATTGCAGTATTTTTGGATCAGCAAGGTTGCATTTTAGAGGGAGCGACTGGTTTTAAAAGTACAGATACTCAAGCCAACGTCACGACATACTCTGCACTCGAAGGTATATTAAAAAAACCACCTCAAACACGATATTTATTACTCACCCCTTTAGTCGAATCAATTGATATTCAAAATCAAAAACTCGTGAATACTGGTCAGCTAAAGCTTAAGGCCATCAAATAAAAGAGAACTAGAATGAAAAAGTCTAATATTATCCCATTCACGTTTTCCACGCTTTTTTTAGCACTGACTGGATGTGGTGGAGAGAGTGCTAAAATAAATGAAGATCCTAACCGTGGTTCCGTTACAACCTCTAATGGTTGTTTAACCTCAAATGATGCTAATTGTCTGGGATTTGTCTTGGACTATCCTGTAGAGGGACTAAAGTTCGATTGTAGTACTGACAAATTGAATCACTATCGAACTGAACTCGATCCTAATGTTGCGATTGGTTCATGCAAAGTGGGAGACAAAGTTACATTTTATATTCAGGGTGAAGCCAGTGCTCGAAAAATTGAGTTAGGGACGGTCGATCTAGGTTCAATTGTGCCTAAGAAAATGAGCGATGTTTATATTCAGATTGGTGTGCAAGATATGGCTCAAGGGCTAACTGGTAAGCCAATTGAAAATTTTAATATGTCCGATCCTACCTATAATGCAATGGTCGGAATTACACGAATTTTGCAAACATTAGGTGTAGATCAAATCAGTAATGTACCTGGTGATATACAGCAAGTTGTGCTGTCAAAAGACAATTTGGATGGGCTTCAAGTGATCAGCCAAAATATAACGGCCAATGAGTTCAAAAATGGCAGTTATGTTCAGATCCTGAAACCATGGTTAGATGTCGATAAGGTATCAATTGATGATGCGGAAAAAGTAGCACAACAGATCATCAGAATGAGAAGTGTGGGTATTTATCAGGCCAATCACTTACTCTTTATTGGACAAAATACTAATTTCGCAGGGTTTCACGGCTCAAGCCTAAACAATAATCAAGCAATTGCTGATATGAGCGTAATTACTACGCGCGAAGGTTATGCGAGTGGTTATCTCTCACAGTGGAGAGGGAAACCAATTGTTACGGGTAGTAATACTTCAGAAGAGTTAGCACGAGTATTATTAATCAATCAAGTACCACCTGAAAAATTAGATGTCGTTTCTAATTCAAAAGATTGGTTGAATAATATCTCACAAAAAATACAAAAACCTTTAGTTTTTAAAAGTATTGAATCTTCAAATGACAAATTAGAAATCTATAAAGGAACTCTGTTTGGTCAATCCATTATTCCTGGTAATCAGTATGCTTATCAAGGATTCTTAGGCAGCAAGGATACACCTACAAGCACTGAGGTATATGGGGAGTGGCGTCAAGATGTCAATTCTGAGCGCTATACAGGTAAGCTTGATATTCTAAAATACAGTCCAGTGAGCTATTTAGATCGTAAAGTGTTCAAAACACGTAAAAATGTTGAAGCTGGGGATCAAATTATTTTCCCATTATACGCAGATTTAGTGTTTAACTTTAATGATAAAACGATTCCATCACAAACAGTGAGTATCGTCATTGATGAAAATGGAGATATACGAACCAATCGTACTGCATCGAGTTTAAAATCTACCACTTGTCCAAGCATTAAGAATACTTCAACCATGACCGATGAATTGGATGTTCAACAATTCATTATTGGTACGACAGGCACAACATATTCAACTGCAAATGATAAATCTCTGACAATACGTATGATTCTAGCGAATCCAATTTTTGGGAACCTAAATGGGGTCAGAGCTGGACTAAATAACAGACCAGACTTTGGAGTCGATTCTAATAGTGAACTTGTGTCATCTGGAGGCGTACGTTTAAATTTACAAAACTTAATCGTAAATAATGACATAAGAGCGGGTATTAATATCACGAGTTGGGATAATAAGGGCTCTACAGCCGCAGCTGAATGGGTAAATACGCATGCGACATACCAACACACGTATAATTCGATTCCAGAGAATAAACCAACGACTGAACAACTTAATCTAGCAAAGCTTAGAACAGGAACAATTGAAATTGCTTTAACACCTTGTTATCAAATAGGTCGAAAAGCTTAATCAAAAAAACTCCATCTTATGAGATGGAGTTTTTTTTAACCTGTTTGATCAAGTCGAGTACCTAAGGTCTCTAAGTGTGTAGGAAAATGATTCGATTTTCGGTCTTCAAAATAATGACGAAGCGTTCGTTCAACACTTGGGAAAGCTAAACTATCCCATGGAATCTCGTGTTCTTCAAATAAACGACTTTCGATGGTTTCTTCACCAGCTCCAAATTTACCTTCAACAAGGTGAGATTTAAATAATACGTAAATTTGACCAATACGAGGGATATTGTACATACAGTACAATTGCTCAATTTCCACTTCAGCTTCAGCTTCTTCACGAGTTTCACGAGCTGCACCTTGCTCCATTGTCTCGAAGAGTTCCATATATCCTGCTGGTAGCGTCCAAAGACCATAGCGCGGCTCAATCGCTCTACGACATAAGAGTACTTTATCTTCCCAAATCGCTAAGGCTCCACAAATGACCTTTGGATTCACATAGTGAATGGTTTTACAATGCGTACAGACTTGGCGTACTTTATGATCACCTAAAGGAATCTGTTCGGTCGTCGGTTGCCCACAGGCCGTGCAAAAAGGCATATGCTGTCAAGTAAAAATGAGATGATTCAGCATACCCCAAAAAAATAACTTTCGCATCATTTATAGCCTTATGCACAAAATTTCATATATGATGGGATGAGAATAAAAAAGAGAGATCGAGCTATTCAAGATGATGGATCATTCATTAACATTGCAACTGCAACAACACCTTAGGTTTTCTAAACGCATTCAAAAAGCTGATGCTGCAGTATTACTTGCAATCACCAATGAAGATGATCCTAAAATTCTGCTGACGCGTCGCTCTATTTATATGAATAATCATGCGGGTGAAGTGTCATTCCCAGGAGGAAAAAGAGATCCGAACGACACCAGTAATATTGTCGTTGCACTCCGAGAAGCATGGGAAGAAACGGCTTTGAATCCGTTCGATGTAAAGTTGCTAGGTGATCTGCCTTCAGAGCGCTCAAAAGCGGGTGTTTTAGTAAAACCTGTTGTTGGATTGATACCGCCTAATGTGAAGCTTGTCCCACAACCTACAGAAATCGATCGTATTTTTTTTGCTTCAATACGCGAAATGATGGATGCTCGCCCAACACCTTATGAAGTTCGATTGGCTAAGCAATCAATCTATTTTCCAAGTTTAAGAGTTGAGAATGAGGTGATATGGGGTCTTACAGCAAGGATCCTGATTTCGTTGTTTCAGTATGGCTTAAATTATAAAAAAAACTGGCCCTTTTTGCTCAATTCCCCAAGTTTTAAATCTTCAATTTTCAAACAACATTAAAATATTAAATGCATAGGATTGCTGCATATGATGTACAAATTTCAAGACAAAACCCCTTCAACGACGATTCAACCATGGAATGGATGGATTGCAGAAAATGCCACTGTGATTGGCGATGTTGAACTTGGACAAGAGGTGAGTGTTTGGTTTGGTGCGGTAATACGCGGGGATAACTGCAAAATTCGTATTGGTGATTTCAGTAATATTCAAGAAAATGCCGTCTTACACACTGATCCGGGCATTGAATTGAATGTTGGGCAATATGTCACCATTGGTCATCAAGCAATGTTACATGGTTGTACGATTGGAGATAATAGTTTGATTGGTATCAACGCCGTCGTATTAAATAATGCTGTAATCGGTAAAAATTGCATTATTGGCGCGAATGCGTTGATTCCAGAAGGTAAAATCATCCCAGATAATTCATTGGTGATGGGCTCTCCTGGCAAAGTAATTAAAACATTAGATGAGTTTGCAGAAGCTAAACTCAAAATGAGTGCGATGCATTATGCGCATCATTTCAAAAATTTCACTCAGCTTGAAAAATTTGAATTTTAAATATAAGTGTTGAGATTGATACCAGCGTTCAATAATCACTAAATCTGAACAGATCTGCTCTCGCAGGAATAATTCGAGTGGAGTATGATTAGCACCATTTTTAACGATTTATAGGGGCATGCATGAAATTGCTTGCATTAGAAACTGCCAATGAGCAGTGCTCAGTTTCGTTAATTGATGAGAATCAAGTACTTTTTTATAAACTAGATGATCGTGCAAAAGCGCAGACCCAATCTATCCTCCCAATGATTGAAGCAGCTTTTCAGCAAGCTGAAGTACACGTTTCAGATTTGGATGCGATCGCTTTTAGTCGTGGTCCTGGCTCATTCAGCGGTGTGCGTATTAATGCAGCGGTCACTCAGGCGCTTGCATGGTCACATGACGTGCCTGTGATTCCTGTTTCATCCCTTCAAGCTCTGGCACAGGCTGCTTATCGAATGTATCAACTGACAGAAGTTACGGCTGTACTTGATGCAAGAATGAGTGAGGTCTACATCGCAAGTTTTCAGTTAAATGCTCAAGGTTTAATGCAGTTGGTGGATGAAGAGCAATTATTAAATTATGAAAATGCTGCAGCCTATCAAAAGTTTCAAATGATTGGTTCGGGAACAAAATGTATTCATCCCGAATTAAATGATTATTCAAATGTCCAAGCAACTGCTGAGGATATAGCGACGATTGCACGTGAACATGCTTTAAAAAAACACTGGCTCAGTGCCGATCTCGCACTACCCGTTTATTTACGTGACAATGCGTGGAAAAAAATTCCAGAACAAGGCAAAGCATAATTAGGAATTTCTATGGATCTTTTACTGCTGCTTAAAGCGGCAATTATGGGTATCGTTGAAGGTATTACTGAGTTTTTACCCATTTCTAGTACAGGCCATTTAATTTTAGCCGCTGAACTCATGAATTTCTGGACCAAGGAAAAAAGTGATGTCTTTGTGATTGCCATTCAAATGGGGGCAATCGCAGCGGTTATTTATGAATATTGGTCGCGCTTATGGGGTGCTGCAACGGGTATGGTCACTGGCGAAGCACAAGGTAGAAGACTCGGATTTGGTTTAATCTTGGCTTCAATCCCAATTGTTGCAATAGGTTTGACCTTTGGGCAAACAGTAAAAGAGCTATTATTTAATAACTACGCGATTGCAATTGGCCTGATTGTGGGTGGTTTAATTATCATTTGGGTAGAAAAAAATCCCCCAAGAATACGTGTCAAAGAAGTTGAAGAGCTCAGTTATAAAGATGCAATTTGGATTGGTTTAATTCAAGTGCTCTCTTTGATCCCAGGTACATCACGTTCTGGTGCTACGATCATCGGGGCAATGTTTTTAGGCGTTTCCCGCAAAGCAGCGACCGAATTTTCATTCTTTCTTGGAATTCCAGTCATTATTGGTGCTGGATTATTAGATTTATATCAAAGCTATGATGTGTTCCAGACTGCTGAAGATTGGGCAGTGTTGACAACTGGGTTGATTGTTTCATTTGTCTCGGCTTTATTACTCATTCGAGCTTTGGTTGCCTATGTCGCAAAACGTGATTTTATGATTTTTGCTTGGTATCGAATTGCTTCAGGTTTAGTGATCCTTCTCTTTGCATTTACAGGTTGGAAATTATGGTAAGCGAAATACGCTTATTTGCTGAACGAGATTTTCTTGAGAAAGCACAGCATTTTAATGCTGTGCTTTCTTCTCGTGGGGTGCAGTCAACAATCGAAGAGGTTGAAAAATTGAATGCTCGATTTTTCAGACATCATCCTGAACTTGCGCTTTGTGTTGATCAAGATGGGTTGTGGCTGTGCGCACAGGGCATGCGTATGCAACCTGATTGGAAAGCCGAAGTCGGTCGCTTAAAACGTGCTAGCTTGAAATCTGAAATGATTGCGAGGGCATGCCAGTTATCTGAAAAACCCCAGCTCATTGATGCCACCGCAGGGCTTGGGCATGACAGTTTACTGATGGCACATTTAGGGGCAAATGTCACATTAGTTGAACGACATCCAATTTTATATACTTTGTTAGAATCTACTCATCAACAAGCGAGTCTTGACCCATTTTTAAAGAGTATTGTTGCGCGTATTCAGCTGGTTTTTTCAGATTCCGCTGATTATCTTAAGCAATGTGAAAACCAACACGTCGATGCCGATGTAGTATATTTAGATCCAATGTTTCCACAGCGCGATCAGAATCAAAATGCCATTAAAAAACAAGCGCAAGTTAAAAAACAAATGCAGCTGTTACATCTTCTGTTGCCTGAAGATGGAGAGATGGATTTAGGTGAAGAATTGTTGGTATTGGCTCAAAGCGTTGCTAAGCGAGTTATTGTAAAGCGACCAAGGCATGCTGTTTATCTCAATGCGCAAAAACCTGATCATCAATGGTTAGGTGATGCATGTCGCTTTGATGCCTATTTTCAAACGATTGTTTCTGAGTAGTTTGGTAAATGACTCAAAAATAATCGAAAAATTGTTATATAGTTAAAAGTAGCATTGATAATTATTTAACCGAGCATAAACTTAAAAAAGCTGATCCAAGCACCTACACAGTAATCTTATGATAGACCTTAAACCTTCAATTAACTTTTGGCATGATTTAAAAAGTAACCAGCTTGCAGGGATTTGGTTATTTTTAGGTTCAAGGAAATCACTACAGATTGTAAGGCCATCAATTCTTCAACTTATTTTTTGGGGAATTCTTGGAGGTTCAGCGAGCTCTTTATTTAGCTGGTTGTTATCGAATGGTGCTGGAGAATTTAATTCTCAAGGATTAGTGAGTTATGCGCTCTGGCCATTTATTGCTTTAATTGTTGGGATTTTCCTTTCACAGCGTACTAATAATCCACGTTTGATGTTAGTGCCAGCATTACTTTGGTTAGTACTAGACACACATATTGTTTTGATTCAGTGTCTTATCCAATATTATTTTAATAACTTTGACTATCAACCTAATTTCCTTGTTGATCATTTGCAGCACATATTTTCTTTATTGTTTGTTTGGCAAAGTTTAGCTGTTGTTTGGGTTTTTTCGCGTGAATTAAAATGGCCTTGGTGGGAGCGACTGCTCATCATGATCGCCACGTTTTTTACACTTTTTGTGTGGCAGATTTCGTCACAAAGTCAACCAATTTGGAAGGTAGATGAGGCGCCTCCAAGTATTTCAGAACAATCATTTTACGCGCAAAGCAGATTATTAAATCAGGCGCTTGAACAGATCCAATTTGGAGAGTTCGCGAACTCGCATTGGTATTTTATGGGCGTAGCTGGTGCAAGTTATCAAGATGTATTCAAATTGGAAATTCAAAGATTTAAAGATCAATTTGATACGCGTTTCGGAACCTTTGGTCGTTCAATTGCGTTAATTAATAATCCTGCAACTCGCGAAGAATATCCAATTGCGTCAAAGACCAGTATTGATTTGGCATTGCAACGTATTGGCGCTCAGATGAATCGTGAAAGTGATGTCCTGTTTCTTTATATGACTTCCCATGGATTGAGTAACCAATTTCAAATGGAAAATACGCCAATTGATTTGGAAGACATAGATCCAAAATGGTTGCGCCAAACGCTTGATAAATCAGGGATCAGATGGAGAGTCATTGTGATTTCATCATGTTTCTCTGGTAGTTTTATTCCAGCGTTGCAATCGCCAGATACATTAGTCATTACTGCAGCTGCAGCAGATCGAGAGTCTTTTGGTTGTTCAAATGATGCAGACTCGACTTATTTTGGACGTGCTTTCTTTGATTTAGCGATGCGTGAAAAAAATAGCTTACGTGAAGCCTTTGAAGATGCATCAGTCAATATTGCGCATTGGGAAAATGCACAAGGGTTTATGCCATCAGAGCCACAATGGGTCATTGGTAAGAATATGGAAATTATGTTGCCGCAACTTGAAAAGAGATTATTTCCTCAGGTTGGATTATCAACCGTAAGTAGTGAACACCAGAGTGATAGTGCTCAGTTTACGAATATGCGATGATGTTTTAAAAATTAAATGTGTGAGGCAGTGCAATGGAATTGGTTCAAAAGAATAAATGTTTTGATGGTGAACAACGTGTTTATCAGATCAATTCAAAGTTTTTGAAAAATCCCACTAAATTTTCTGTATTTTTACCTTCACAGGCACTCGAGGGTCAAAAATGTATTGCGTTGTACTATCTTGCAGGTTTGACTTGTACTGAAGAAACTTTTGTTATCAAAGCACATGCACAACGTTTAGCTGCACAATTGGGAATTATCTTGATTGCTCCAGATACATCACCTCGTGGTGACGACGTGGCGGTCGGGGATTCTTGGGATATAGGGCAAGGGGCTGGATTCTATTTAAACGCAACTCAAGCACCTTGGGCTGAGCATTATCAGATGGAGTCGTATCTTATACAGGAGTTGTATCCTTTAGTTCTTACATCGTTTCCTGTACAGGATGACGGGATTGGTATTTTTGGTCACAGCATGGGAGGGCACGGTGCACTCACGCTTGCTTGGAAATATCCAGACTTATTCAAGTCAGTCTCAGCATTTGCACCGATTTGTGCACCATCAATTTGTCCATGGGGTGAAAAGGCATTTTCAGCTTACCTCGGAGAAGATCGTGAGTTATGGAAAGCACATGATGCGAATGAGCTCGTGAAAGCAAAGGGTGCTCTATATCACGAAATTTTAATTGATCAGGGGGTTGCAGATCAGTTTTATGCTCAACTTAATCCAGCACTATTTGCTGAATCATGTAAAACCGTAGGTCAAAAGCTCACATTGCGTGAGCACGAGGGTTATGATCACGGATACTTCTTTATCCAAAGTTTTATTGATGATCATCTGCAATTCCATGCTTTACAATTGCAAAATTAATCTCATTTGAATTTTAAGATATTCATACTTAAGTTCGTTATAATGTGTGCGATATCACATTTAAATCATGTTGAATGATGACATCTCTCGGGATGTCATTTTTTATAATCAGAGAAAATAATAATGAATTCATCAGAACACTCCGCTGAACAAGCACCCTTACCATTGATCAACGATCCATTTCCATTATCTGATGCAGATGAAAATCGACCGATTTATATGGGGAAAGTGTTTAAATTTAAATTTCATGGCAATGCGATGGAGTACTTTGGCATATGGATCGTCAACATTCTGTTGACGATTGCGACATTGAGCCTATATGCGCCATGGGCGAAAGTACGTCGTTTAAGATATTTTTATAACAATACCGAATTTTTTCATCGCTTTTTTGATTTTACTGGTTTACCGACTAAAATTTTGATTGGTCGACTGATAGCCATTGGCATTTGGGCAATATTTGCGATTGCCTCATATATGGATATGACGATAGCAGCATTTGGTGGACTGATTATTTATATTGCTCTTCCATGGTTGGTTCGTGCCACAATTCGGTTTAATGCGCGCAACAGTAAATTTGGGAACAGCCGTTTTTATTTTTCTGGCACGAATAAAGAAGCCTATAAACAATTTTTACTTGCGCTTGCTATCACCATTTTTACATTAGGTATATTTAGTCCTGTCGCAATTTGGATTTATAAAAAATATACGCTTAATCATTTGTACATTGGACAACTCAAATTTCAATTAAACAATGACTGGCCTAGTTATATGCGAGCAGTATATGTTCCCATGATTCTCTTTGTATTGATTCTTATGCTCATCGGATTTGGTGGTTCGACATTATCAATACTCAGTGGTCATGGAATGGATATGATGCTGATGATGATCTTTGCCGTTTATGCGATTGGAATGTTGTTTATTGGTCCGTTAATACAGGCACGAATTTTTATTACTACGTGGAATAGCACAACACTCAACAGCAGTCAGTTTAAGACCAGTTGTAATCAATGGCGCTATGCATGGATTGTTGCGAGTAATTGGATCGCTAGAATCTTAAGTTTAGGATTATTGTCAGCATGGGCTGCTATTCGCATTTATCGATACCAAGTTGAATCGATGAGCTTAGAATTAAATGATGATCCAAACCTGATGATGAATATTGCGCAAAGTGATCATAGTGCCATCGCGGAAGAAATTAGTGATATTTTTGATATTGATATTTCACTTTAGGAGTTAATTCAATGAATCAACCTCTCACAGTGACATATTATGATGGTGTTCTTTCTAAGCCTTTTACAGCACAGATTCGCCCTGCTAATCAAGACAGTATCGCTGTCAGTTATACAGATAAAGGCGAAGTGAAAACAGTCTACTATCATGCAGATGAAATGGTATTGCTTGGTAAAATTGGTCGACGTAATCCAGCTTTAGAGTTAACACATGACGCTAGGATTGAATTTCATGAGCGTCAGCTTCCTGAATGGTTGCCTGTTGAGCATAAAAATTTTCATCAAAAAGTATGGAAACTTGAACGTACACCATCGTTGATTATTTTTAGTGTTATTTTCGTGGTCGCACTTGGTTTCTCCGTCATTAAATGGGGAATACCGACGGCATCGCACATTGTTGCTTTCCAGCTGCCAGAAAATACGCTGAATCGTTTGGGTGGACAGGCAGAAGTTTATTTAGCCGAATACACTAAACCTTCTCAGTTATCACAGCAAAGACAGGATCGGATTCTCGCGGATTATCTGAAATATGTTGCTGAGGGTCGTCCCGCTCAGTTGAAATTTAGGGAAGGTACCTCGCTTGGAGCCAATGCACTCGCATTGCCAAACAATACAATTTATCTCACCGATGAATTAGTGAAGCTTGCCAAGAATGATCAGGAAATTATCGGCGTTTTGGCACATGAACAAGCACATTTATTAAAACGTCACAGCTTACAACAAGGTCTTTCGAGCCTAGGATTCAGTGTACTTTATATTGCTATCACTGGTGATGGATCGGATTTAATTGCGACTTTGCCAGTTGCCATGATTGGTGCAGGATATTCACGGAAGTTTGAGTTAGAATCAGATCAGTATGCGCTAGAACTCATGCATAAACATGAAATGGATACAGTGCATTTTGCAAACTTTTTAAAACGTATGAGTGATGATATGGGAGAAGACGAAGATCAATCAAAAATTCTTGATCTCTTTGCAAGTCATCCTGCCACTGAAGAACGAATTCGCCGTGTTACTGAATTTAAACAGCAACAATAATGAAAAGCCGACTTTATGTCGGTTTTTCTTTAACTTTCTCTAGACCATATAACTTGATAGTCAGCTTGAACCATGCGATTGATATGATCAAGCACGACATTTTCTAGTCGTATTAATTCTTTTAAAGATATTTCTTCTTTATTCACAATACTGACATGAAGTTGATCAGGTTGTATTGATAATTCAACTGTCACTTTTGGCATAAAAATTTGATATTGGTCATCGGTATTGGTGACATCAAATTTATGTTTCCAATGATTGCTTAATCGTTTAGCGATACGTAATGCTTCGGAGCTGTCTATCGTTGTGGTTGTTTTCATTATTTACCGTAATGCTTGAAATTTATTGTATCTTAACATTCATCTCACCATAAGGTTGTTCCGAATATGCAACATAGCTTTGCATAAGTCATATTCCGTCCTTGAAGATTTTTTTATCAACGATTTGCATTTTGAGTTGAAATTTAAATAGCAGTAATTTCGAAGGAATGAATAAACGAAGTTTTGCTATAATCAACTTTTGAATTCTAATTTCCCGCCAGGTCCTGACATGTCCAAGCCATTCTTAATTGCTCCATCGATTTTATCTGCTGATTTCGCTCGCTTAGGTGAAGAAGTCGAAAACGTACTTGAAGCAGGTGCAGATGTGGTCCATTTCGATGTAATGGACAATCATTATGTACCAAATTTAACTTTTGGTGCTGGTGTATGTAAGGCACTTAAAAAATATGGTATTCAGGCCCCAATTGACGTTCATCTTATGGTGAAACCAGTCGATCGTATGATCGGAGATTTCTTAGAAGCGGGTGCAGATATCATCACTTTTCATCCAGAAGCATCAGACCATATCGACCGTTCATTGCAGCTGATTAAAGCTGGTGGTGCTAAAGCAGGTTTAGTTTTTAACCCTGCAACGCCTTTACATTACCTTGATTATGTACTGGATAAAGTGGATCAAGTCTTATTAATGAGCGTCAACCCTGGCTTCGGTGGACAAAAATTTATCCCAATGACGCTAGATAAACTTCGTAAAGCACGCAAAATTATTGATGCATCTGGTAAAGATATTCGCTTAGAAGTTGATGGTGGTGTTGGTCCAGCAAATATTCGTGAAATCGCTGAAGCTGGTGCAGATATGTTTGTAGCTGGTTCTGCCATTTTTGGAAAGCCAGATTATAAAGCTGTAATTGATGAAATGCGTGCAGAGTTGGCGAAAGTAGGTTCAATTAACGTTTGATCCGAAACATGTATAACACTACACACATCTGTGGATAAGTCTATGGATAACGTGGTGGATATCTGTGTTGATAACAGTCTGGATAATTTGATTAGATTATAATCATATTTAGTTCAATGGTTTGTTTATTAGACAATAAATGTATAAAAAGGACTCATTTGAGTCCTTTTTTACAAAAAATGGATCTTCTTATCTTTTCTGTTGTATTGTTTGGGGGAGAAATTTTCGTTGCTCATTATTTGGCTTATCTTCGTGAATAAGTCTTAAAAGAGCGAGATAAAAAATCAATTTAAACATCCCAGACCAGTGATTCTATAGTGCAGTAAAGTGTTTTAATTTAGTGCGGATTTAGTCTTCTATCTGCCAATAGCGATCGCCTTTGTAATGCAATAGCCTAAAAATGCAGAAATAATCTAGAAAAGCTAGTCCGATAATGACCTATTTTTTGTAGGTGTATTTTGGGTCAAAAATTGTAAAATTGCGCCTATTTTGTGCGTGTGTTGATATAATTCAACCATCATTTGGAGGAACGACCTCCCTCATTTCTCTGAGAAAAATCGTCAGGACGGCCTGACTCTTAAATTATTTTAATTGGGAGCAGGCATCATGGCTTGGTTTATTCTTATTCTCGCGGGTTTATTTGAGATCGTTTGGGCATATAGTATGAAAATGTCTGAAGGATTTACTAAATTCACACCGACTGCAATTACTCTATTTTTTATGGTTCTCAGTTTTGGGTTGTTGGCACATGCCATGAAAACATTCCCTCTGGGAACTGCCTATACGATTTGGACGGGGATTGGTGCAGTAGGGTCTTTTTTAGTCGGCATTTTTATTCTGGGTGAGCCTGCGACAGCAATGCGGATGATTGCGGCTATTCTGATTATTTCAGGTTTAGTCATGATGAAATTAGCTTCAGCGTAAGATTTAAGGCAGCGTATCCATACGCTGCTTTTTTTAATTGAGAGAGGGTTTATTTTGGCTTGGTTAGTCTTGATTGTTGCAGGGTTGTTGGAAGTGGTCTGGGCCTATTTTATGAAAGTTTCAGATGGATTCACCAAATTGACACCCAGTATTTTGACGATCGTTTTCATGATCGCAAGTTTTGCTTTACTTTCCCATGCGATGAAAACTTTGCCACTCGGGACAGCTTATACCGTATGGACAGGCATAGGCGCTGTAGGTTCATTTGTGGTTGGGATTTTTATTCTTGGAGAACCTGCAAATGCAATGAGAATGATCGCTGCAGTATTGATTATTTCGGGTTTGGTCTTGATGAAGTTATCATCAACATAGTTAGATGATTCAACTTTCAGGCGATTAAAAAATGACTCAATTTTATTTAAAAAAAATAATGACACCTGTCGGTGAACTTCAATTGGTTGCTCATGATCGAGCATTGATTGTTGTCGCTTGGGAGAATGCACTTC
The DNA here is from genome assembly GCF_056779875.1 of Acinetobacter sp. ANC_7634. Lineage (NCBI taxonomy): Bacteria > Pseudomonadati > Pseudomonadota > Gammaproteobacteria > Moraxellales > Moraxellaceae > Acinetobacter > Acinetobacter sp. ANC_7634. Next base: position 32,925 of record NZ_JBWYIT010000016.1, read on the forward strand.
CTCAGTTTATCCGAAATCAAATCGTAATTCAGCGGGATGATCACGAGATTTTATGCATTGCCGAAACACAGCTTCGCGAATATTTTTTAAAACAACGTCAGGTATTTGATTTGCCTATAGAACTTTATGGGACAGAATTCCAACGCTCGGTATGGAATGCGCTGTTAAAAATTCCTTTTGGAGAGTCTAGAACGTATAAGCAAATTGCTGAGGATGTTGGGAATGTAAAAGCGGTTCGAGCGGTAGGCTTGGCCAATGGGAAAAATCCTATCGCGATCATTGTACCTTGTCATCGTGTAATAGGTGTCAATGGCAAGCTGGTCGGATTTTCAGGAGGTGTGGAAAATAAGCTTAAGCTGCTGCAGCTTGAAGATGATAAGTGGTGATGTTATAACAGCATAAACATATGAAATACAAAAATTATGTCTAATGAAAATCCTATAATTACAATTGTTTTTAATCTCATATCGCAGTTATGGTGGTTGATCTTAATTCTAGCAATCATCCCTGTATTCAAAATGTTTGTACCTTATATCAAAGGAAAATTGGGTGAATACATTGTCCAATATCATGCAAAAAAATTTTTGAATGAGGACTATATTTTACTGAATGATCTAACATTTTTGGATCAGGACAATCAGACCACACAGATTGACCATATTTTATTGAGTCCTTATGGAATATTTGTGATTGAGACCAAAAACTATAAAGGTTGGATTTTTTGCTCATCACATCAAAAAATGTGGACTCAAAAAATTTATAAATCTAGCCATAAATTTCAAAATCCATTGCACCAAAACTACAAGCATATAAAGGTTTTAGAGGGATTGTTAAAAGATTTAATCGATTCAAATCTGTCGATACATGGGTTAATAGTTTTCGTGCCTAATTGTGAGTTTAAAACACCAATTCCTGTACATGTTCATTGGGGTAAAAGTTGGATTGAAGAAGTTAAAAGCTACCAAATGAAAGTGATTGATGATCGTAGACTACAGAGAATTAAATATCGTATTGAAAAAGCAGCGCTTCAAAAATCGTGGAAAACCAATAGAGAACATATCCGATCAATCAAAGAAAGACTAAAAGATTAATAAAAAAAAACCCACAGTCAGTGGGCTTTTTATTTAGAAGCGTTTTGGAATTCTTTGGCCACCTTCAACTGGGATTTCAGCACGTTTTAATACACCAAATAGCCATGTTTCCGCATGGTGAACTGCATTTTTAATTTGATCACCTTGTGCCAACCTCCCTGCAATAAAACTAGCAAGAGAACAGCCTGAACCATGATACTCACCTTCAAGACGAGGACATTTTGTTTCAGAGACCATATCACCGTTGATGTAGAGTGCATTTCTAATATAAGTCGGTGTGTCTTCGTGACCACCTTTGACTAATACAGCTTTAGCACCCATTTCAAATAACTTCTGTGTAGCTTGATCTAAATCTTCACAGCCTGTTAATGCGCGAAGTTCAACGGTATTCGGTGTAAGAATCGTAGCAAGAGGAATCAATTCAACAAAAGCCTTGACCAATGTTGCTTGATTTCCTAATGAGCCACCACTATTGGCAACCAAAACTGGATCGAGTACGTATTGGAAATCAGGATGTGCTCTTAGGAATTCTGCCAAAGCGGCGATATTGTCGGTAGTGCCGAGCATGCCAGATTTCACTACTTTGATAGGAAGATCGTTCACTACAGCATTCGCTTGAGCCAGCAGTAAATCTTTTGAGGTTGCTTCAAATCCAAAAACTTGTTGAGAGTTTTGAATGGTTAACGCTGTACATGCGATTGCTGCATGAGCACCACTTTGGCCGATTGCTTCAATATCTGCTTGTAAGCCAGCACCACCAGATGGATCTAAACCAGAAAAGCACAATACAGTAGGGCGCACAACAATGTCCTTCATCGATCAATTTGGAGTAGTATAGGCAAGTTTCTGAGAAGTCTCGATAGCATTTCTAAAAAAGGTACAGCATGATTAAAAATATTCTCATTGATTTAGATGGAACGCTAACTGATCCTAAAGTGGGTATTACGACTTCTGCACGTTATGGTTTAGAAAAAGTAGGTCATCTTATCGCGGAGGATGAGAATATTGATTGGATTATTGGACCACCTTTAAAAGCCTCGTTGGCCAAAATTTTGAAGGTTGATGTGAATGATGATTTGGCGGAACAGGCTTTACTTGGTTATCGTGAACGCTTTGCTGTAAAAGGTTTATTTGAAAATTTATTATTTGAAGATGTAGCAGAGACATTGGCAACACTTAAGAACAAAGGTTACAGATTGTTTTTAGCTACTGCAAAGCCTGAGGTGTATGCCCAGAAAATTCTTGAACATTTCAATCTCACACCGTATTTTGATTATGCCTATGGCAGTGAGTTAAATGGTGACCGCACCAATAAAGCTGAACTTATTGCATATATTTTAGAGCGAGAAAAAATTAAGCCAGAAACCTGTTTAATGGTAGGGGACCGAGAGCATGACATTATCGGTGCTCGAAAAAATGGGATTGAAACGATTGCGGTGGAATACGGTTATGGCAGTGATGCAGAGTTAGCCGCTGCTGCACCCAAAGCCAGAATTCAAGCTTTCCATCAAATTTTAAATTACGTTGATTAATCTAAGCCGAAATTTGGGCTCAAGAGCAACTCTCAAGAGATTGCTCTTCGTAGCTTAGCTTAGATCCAAGTACAAGGACTCTTTGACCTCTTCCATCACGATGTAACTATGGGAGGATGCAGAGGAGGGAAGCATTTTAAGCAGGTCACCCAGTAGTTGGCGATAAGCACTCATTTCTTTTAGTCTCGCTTTCACCAAGTAATCGAATTCACCTGAAATTAAATGACACTCTAATACCTCAGGTATCTCAACTAAATTCTTGGCGACTTGATCAAAAACGTCTCCAGATTTCGCCGATAATTTAATTTCTAGAAAGACGAGTAAATTACGCTCCAATAACTCCGGATTTAATCGGGCGTAATAGCCCATAATAATGCCATCTCGTTCTAGTCTTTTGACTCTTTCTGAGCAAGGGGTTGTAGAAAGATTTACTTTTGCAGCCAGTTCACTAATGGCGATACGACCGTCCTTTTGCAGAATATCTAATATCATACGATCAGTGCGATCTAATTTCCGCATGAATAATTTCCTTATTTTTTAATTTTTTTAGGATAAAACCCTTAAATTACCTAAATTATAACGTTTAAAAGAGTGAAAAAAACTATTAAAGCAAAAATATACTAGTGAAATAAACTACACAGTGCTGAGGGATAGTTCATGCGCGTTATTGTATTAGGTAGTGGTGTCATTGGTGTTGCAAGTGCGTATTACCTAGCGCAACAAGGAGCAAGCGTCACTGTATTAGATCGTCAATCAGGTCCTGCCGAAGAAACGAGTTTTGGCAATGCAGGACAGATTTCTCCTGGGTATTCTACACCATGGGCCGCACCAGGAATTCCATTTAAAGCGGTTAAATGGATGTTTCAACATCATGCACCATTAGCAATTAATGTAGATGGAAGCTTGTGGCAGCTGAAATGGATGGCTCAAATGTTGAAGAACTGCAATGCGGCACATTACGCTATCAATAAAGAGCGTATGGTACGTGTTGCTGAATACAGTCGAGATTGTTTAAGAGAATTACGCGAAAATATTGGCATATCTTATGAGAATCGTTCAAAAGGAACATTACAAATTTTTCGTAAGGATGCGCAATTAGACGCAGTTCAACGAGACATTGAAGTTTTAAAAGAAACAGGTGTCGAATTTGAGTTATTAGATCGTGAAGGTCTAGGTCGAGTTGAGCCTGCTTTAGCGGAAGTTAAAGACAAATTGGTCGGTGGTTTACATCTTCCAAATGATGAGACTGGCGATTGCTATATCTTTACCAACGCGCTTGCTGAATATGCAAAAGGTATTGGTGTTGAGTTTAAATTTAATCAAAATGTTGAAAAACTCGTAGTTGAAGGTGATGAAATTAAAGGCGTTGTTGTCGACGGTCAAGTACTCACGGCAGATCGTTATGTACTTGCCTTCGGTAGCTATTCACGAGATTTTATTAAACCATTAGGTCTAGATTTGCCCATTTATCCTGTAAAGGGATATTCATTAACTATACCTATCGTGGATGCGCAATATGCCCCTCAATCAACTGTCTTAGATGAAACTTACAAGATTGCAATAACTCGTTTTGATCAACGAATTCGTGTTGGTGGGATGGCTGAGTTAAGTGGTTTTAATAAAGAGTTAAATGAGGATCGCCGTGGCACCTTAGAGATGGTAACGCGTGATTTGTTCCCAGGCGGAGATATGGCACAAGCCAGCTTCTGGACGGGACTACGACCAATGACGCCAGACAGTACGCCTATTATCGGTGCGACGAAATATAAGAATCTATTTTTAAATACTGGACATGGCACGCTCGGTTGGACTATGGCATGTGGTTCTGGAAAGCTGATTAGTGATTTAGTGCTGAATCGGACTCCAGAGATTAGTACCGATGGACTTTCAATTCAACGTTATAACCACGCAGCATAAAGGCTGCGTGGTTTGCTATTAAAAAATAAATAATAGGACAAGGAATATGTCTCGCCCAATACAGGCTGTTATTCACTTAAACGCGATCAAGCATAATTTGAAAGTTGCTAAGCAACATGTACCGAATGCCCAAGTTTTTGCTGTTGTTAAAGCTAATGCTTATGGTCATGGGATCGAGCGCATTTATTCAGCCTTAGTGGATGCAGATGGAATTGCACTTCTAGAGCTGAGTGAAGCACAACGAGTTCGAGATTTAGGTTGGAAAGGCCCAATTTTGCTTTTGGAAGGTATCTTTCAAGAAGCGGACTTACAGTTGTGTCACGATTTAGATCTTCAATTTACCGTTCATAACGAGATTCAAGTCGAATGGATTAAGCGGTTTAGTCTTGATGCTCATTTTAATATTTTTTTGAAAATGAACAGTGGTATGAACCGTTTAGGATTCCAACCTCAACGTTACCCTGAAATTTGGAGTCTGTTAACTGAATTGCCACAAGTGGCATCAATCACTCACATGACACATTTTTCTGATGCTGATGGCGAGCGCTTGAATAAGGTTGGGGTTGACTATCAAATTTCAGTATTCAATCAAATCATCAGCGTTTTAGGTGGTCCTTGTTCACTAAGTAATAGCGCAGCCATTCTTAGACATGCCAATCATGTCCACTCTAACATTGTACGTAGTGGCATTATGTTGTATGGGAGTTCACCGGATTATCCAACCCATACTATTCAAGATTGGGACTTAAAACCAACAATGTCTTTAAGAAGTGAATTGATTGCAATTCAAGAAATTAATCCTCAGCAAAGTATTGGCTATGGATCGACATTTTTTGCAGAACAAGCTATGAAAATTGGCATTGTCGCTTGTGGATATGCAGATGGATATCAACGGATTACTCAATCTGGCACAACAGTGCTTGTGAATGGACAAAAAACTTCTTTGATTGGTCGTGTAAGTATGGACATGCTAGCTGTTGATATCACGCATATTGAAGATGCAAAAATTGGCAGTGAAGTCGTACTGTGGGGCGTCTCAAAGTACGGAAGTTTGTTACCGATTGATGAGGTCGCTGTAGGAGCGAGTACTGTGGGATATGAGTTAATGTGTGGCGTAACGACGCGGGTTCCATTTGTTCTAGAAATTTAATGTTAAAAATTCAACGATCAACACTAGGATCGATACTGAGTAATCAAGGAATTAATATGCAAAATCAGGATATTCAAAAACTCAATAGTAATGGCGTGATGAGTGCAGTTACAGTCTTTAATCAAGTGGCTTATCTTTCTGGTCAAGTACCTAAGATTACGACGCCTGATATCGCCTTACAAACGAAAGATGTGCTGAATACGATCGACGCTCTTTTGGCTCAAGTAGGCACAGATAAATCTCGTTTATTGTCAGCACAAGTTTTCGTGAAGAATTTGGAAGATTTTCAAATCTTCAATCAAATTTGGATTGAATGGATGGAGGATTCAATACCACCATCACGAGCAACCATTCAGGCTGACCTCGTTAATCCAGAATGGTTAATTGAAATCGCAGTGATTGCTGCATTGAAATAACTGAATATAAGTAAGACTTCACGAGGAAGAGTCATTTATGGCTCCTCTCATAATAACAAAATCTCTCGAATCTCAGTTTGAAGCGGAATTTAGGCTGATCGATTAGATTAGATGGTGTAAAAGGATGTTGAATAATGACAACCACAAATATTGATGAACAATCATCTCCCAATGAATTACAGCGTAAGCTTTCAAATCGACATTTACAACTCATCGCCATCGGTGGAGCGATTGGTACAGGGTTGTTTATGGGCTCAGGAAAAACGATTTCACTTGCAGGACCTTCAATCATCATCATTTATATGATTATTGGTGCCATGTTTTTTTTCTTGATGCGTGCCCTTGGTGAAATTCTTTTATCTAATCTGCACTACAAATCATTTATTGATATGGCACATGATCTCATTGGACCAGGTGCAGGGTATTATATTGGTTGGTCCTATTGGCTGGGATGGATTTTGGTCGGTATTGCTGATTTAGCAGCAATTATCAATTATCTCAGTTTTTGGTTACCTCCAGATCAAATGTTTACCCCAATGGGGCAAGCAGCGATTAGTGCAGGATGTGTCTTATTCATACTCGCAATTAACTTAGTCACTGTAAAACTTTTTGGTGAAATTGAGTTTTGGTTTGCATTAATCAAAATTCTAGCCATTATTGGATTGATCTTGGTGGGTGCCTTCATGGTGTTTACGAGTTTTCAGTCACCAAGTGGTGCTGTTGCAAGCTTCAGTAACATTTGGTCTCATGGTGGAATGTTCCCGAAAGGAACCATGGGCTTTTTGGCAGGCTTTCAAATCGCAATGTTTGCCTTTGTTGGTGTAGAGTTACTCGGGACGATGGCTGCGGAAACCAAAGATCCTGAAAAAAATTTACCAAAAGCGGTTAATGCTATTCCGACACGTATTATTATTTTCTATGTGCTTTCGTTGATCATGATTATGTCTGTGACACCTTGGATCAATATCCCAGCAGATCAAAGTCCATTTGTCACATTATTCTTATTTGCGGGTATTGGTTCAGCTGCTGTGATTATGAACCTAGTGGTTTTGTCTTCTGTGATGTCTTCCATGAACAGTGGTGTCTTTTCTACCAGTCGAATGTTATTTGGATTGGCCCGTGACGGCCAAGCCCCTCAAAAGCTAGCAGAACTTTCAAGTCGTGCCGTACCTGCTAAGGGATTAATCTTTTCATGTACATTTATTATGGCCGGTGCAGCATTTCAGTATTTTGTGCCAAATACGATGGAAGCTTTTACATTAGCAAGTTCGCTGTGTGTGATTCTTTTCATTAGTATTTGGGCGATTATCATGGTGTGCTATATACGCTACCGTAAATTGCGACCTGAGCTACATGAAAAGTCGAATTTTAAAATGCCGGGTGGAGTGGCAATGTCATACGTTGTATTGGCATTTTTGCTATTTGCATTAATCATTTTAAGTTTAGAGCCAGACACGCTTAAAGCTTTGATGATTAGCCCAATCTGGTTGATTCTGTTAGCTGTAACATACCGTGTTCTTTATAAACCACGTATGCGTAAGCGTAACCATAATTAATTTTTAGAGAAAGAAAAAACCTCCACGAATGGAGGTTTTTTTATATTCTTTAGTTAGAATGTAGGTTTGACCACAACTAAAATTACAACTGCGAATAAGATCAATGTGGGCATTTCGTTGAAATAGCGCCAGAACTTATGACTTTTATAGTGTGCATTATCAATGAGTTTTTTACGGTAATATCCACACACTAGGTGGTATATGACCAGTAATCCGACTAAACCAACTTTTAAATAAAACCATAAAGCTTCATGATAATGTCGAGTTGCATCACCCCAGTCCACTAAAAAATGTGCAGTGATCAATGTTGCGATCATCGCAGGCCACATAATGCCACGATAAAGCTTACGTTCCATGACTTCAAAGCGTTGATGACTTATGGCATCGTCACTCATCGCATGATAAACATAAAGCCGTGGTAGATAGAACAAAGCAGCGAACCAACATACCACAGCAATAATATGTAATGCTTTTACCCATAGGAAAGCATCTGAAGGAGCATCCATCTAATCACCCATTATGGGCGGAATTAAATTAGCCTTCCCATTTCTTGAAAATGAGGCAGGCATTTACGCCGCCGAAACCAAAACTGTTACTCATTACAGTATTCAGTTTTGTATCGCGTTTTTCAAGTACGATATCAAATGGTTTTGCACCTTCATCAAGCTCAGTAACGTTGATATTTGGTGCAATAAAGTCATTCTGCATCATGAGAATAGAGTAAATCGCTTCTTGTACACCTGCAGCGCCTAAGCTATGACCTGTCATAGATTTTGTTGAACTTAAAGGTGGTACTTGACCTTCACCGAATGCGCGTTCCATTGCTTTCAATTCAGTCACATCCCCAGCTGGTGTAGATGTGCCGTGTGTATTTACATAATCAATTTTTTCAACACCATGCTGTTTTGCTTCATCAAGTGCCATCAAGATGCAACGTGTTGCACCTTCACCTGATGGTGCGACCATATCAGCACCATCAGAGTTGGCTGCATATGCAACGACTTCAGCAAGAATATTTGCACCGCGCGCTTGAGCATGCTCAAGAGATTCAAGTACCACGAAACCACCGCCGCCAGCAATGACAAAACCATCACGATCAGCAGAGTAAGGGCGAGAAGCGGTTTCTGGTGAGTCATTATATTTTGAGCATAAAGCACCCATTGCATCAAATAATAGACTTTGTGACCAATGGTCTTCTTCACCACCACCAGCGAGCATTAGATCCTGTTTGCCAAGTTGAATCAGGTTGTATGCGTAACCAATGGCATCAGCTGAGGTTGCACAAGCACTTGTAATAGAGTGAGCGATACCTTGTAATTTGAATGCCACACCAACGTTAGCTGTAATAGTATTTGACATATTGCGTGGAACAAAGAAAGGGCCAATTTTACGTGCGCCTTTCTCTTCAAGAAGTTCAATCATTTCAGCGACAGAAGCTGTAGAGTTGCCGCCTGAACCACCCGCAATACCATAACGAGGATTGCCCGCAAGATCTTCAGCGGTTAGACCCGCATTTTCAACCGCAGCGACTGCAGCGTTATAGGCATACATCGCACATACACCCATAAAGCGTTTCAGTTTACGGTCAATACCGTCAAAATTTTGTTCTGCTGCAGCACTAACATGACTTTTAAAATTAAGTTCAGCATAAGTTGGGTTAAAACGTGTGCCTGAAATACCATTTTGTAAGGCATGATTTACATCTTCTAATGTATTACCAATGCATGAGTTAATGCCCATACCAGTGATTACAACACGTTTCATTTACAATTCCCTATTATGGTGAAGTCATTTTATGGAAAAATTCACATCGATGATTTGATTGGATGTAAAAGTCCATAAGATCTTGTCAAAAATTCGTATCATGATATCAGAATCTATTTTAAATTCTTATGGCAAATCAATATCGCAGCGTTAAAATGCTTATTGGCAGATATGTTCACTATATTGCAACCGAATAAAACACGATAAAGTTGAGATAACTCTTGACTGCGCATAGAATTTTAAACATAAGTGATAAATGCGAAGGAGGGTTGTAAATGGCAAATTCTAATAATAAGCAATCTAGCGGACTGGTATTAAAAGCATTTGGAGTGGCTAAAAAGCTCAGTGCTACTGGATTTGAACTGGCACAACATGTTGCACCAGGATCAATTGCGAAATTGACGCAACAACCTGATCCACAAAAAATTATTGACATAACTTTAGATGAGAGAAAAATGACTGAACAAAAAAAGTACGAAACCCCTCAACAATTATTTCGTGATCATGTCCCTCAAGTTTCTCAAAAAATTTTTGGTCGTCATTACAGTAAATTAAATAATGTTGCTTCTTTTATCTCTCCGGACTTAAACAACAAAGTTGCAGATTATTTTTTTGATAAATTGAATGATTTTGTTTCTGAGTTAAGTTCAGTTGAGCATGTATTAAAGGAAGTTGGTGCAAAAAGCTTGGATGAACTTAAATCAAGCCCTGATCGTGCGAATCGTATCGGTGAAGCATTAGCCAATCAAAATAAGTTGATTGCAGCGGTTCAGGGGGCAGTGTCTGGTGCGACAGGCGTAGTTGGTACGGCCATCGATATTCCTTTCTCGTTGGCATTTACGTTGCGTAGTATTTACCAAGAAGGGCGCGCGCACGGTTTTGAACTTAATCATCGTCAAGAGCAAGAGATCGTTGAGTATGTATTCAAACAAGTCGATTTAGGTGTTATTGCGGAAAAGCAAACACTTTTAGTGGCATTAAGAACAGTCGCAAATTTATTGGAAACACAAGATACTCATCAGCTACAAACCCTATTGGGCTCTAGTAACGACTTCACGGCTTTAAAAAATTGGCTGAGTAATCCTGAAGGTGGTTATAAATGGAATTGGTTGAATCAGATTCCTCAAATTTCAATTTTATCTAAATTAGCACCTGTGGCTGGTGCTGGTATTGGTGCAGTATATAGCTGGCGTTTGGTGGAAGAGGCTCATACTAAAGCTAGAGCTGTTTTTTCAGGAGCACAGAAGTACATTCTCCAACATCCAGATGAGCAGGTATCTGTTCAGGAGGCCTTTGAGCGCGGTACAGAATTATTAAAGCAATCTTCACTCGCATTGAATTCCGCAGTGTCAATCAATAATGAGTTAGTGGTTGAGGTTGAAGAGTTTGCAAAAAAACTTGAAGGAGAAGAGTCTATTCAAGTTGATGAGTCTGCAGTTCATAATGATTCAATTTCAGCAATTAAAATTGAAGCAAAATCTACCGAGTCTGAAAAAGAAGAAGTGGTCAGTGTTGAGGATGGTCTTAAGGCCTTAGCTGAAAAACATGTGGAATCGGCTTCTAATGAAAGTGTTCAAGACGCTGATAAAGACCAGCCTCAAGGCGAACCTATTGTGCAGGTAAAAGCGCCCCCTAAGCGTCGTAATTCAAAAAAGAAAGACGAAGCAGCAAACTCACTACCTACGTCACAGAAAAAACAATAAATTTAGTTATGAATGGTTGATCAAATCATTCTGAAAATTTCGTTGTAAGCACACAATGGTCAATATTTGATGTCATGTTGAATGTTGACCATTTTTACTTCTTGGCTTACAATTGCATGCCCTCAAAAAGTAGTATTTTTTGGGGCTTTTTATTAACGGGAGAATTGCCACATGGCAACAACAAATCAGTTGATCCGTAAGGGTCGTACGACTTTGATTGAAAAATCAAAAGTTCCTGCGTTGAAGGCTTGTCCACAACGTCGTGGTGTTTGTACACGTGTTTACACAACTACACCTAAAAAACCTAACTCAGCAATGCGTAAAGTTTGCCGTGTTCGCTTAACTTCAGGTTTTGAAGTATCTAGCTATATCGGTGGTGAAGGCCATAACCTACAAGAGCACAGTGTTGTTCTTATCCGTGGTGGTCGTGTTAAAGACTTACCAGGTGTACGTTACCATACCGTTCGTGGTTCTTTAGACTGTGCTGGTGTTAAAGATCGTAACCAGTCTCGTTCTAAATACGGTACTAAGCGTCCTAAGAAATAATCTAACTAGATCATTTTCTTAAACGTATAGAACTGCAATCCTTTATCGTCTCGCTTGTCTGATTTCTGCATTTAATTTTGTGAAATTCAAGCGACGTGTAGTAAGGCCAGCGAATAGTACATGACACTTTGTACTGCTGCTGGATAAACCTGAAGTGTCATATTTATAGGTAGTATTAAAATGCCAAGACGTCGCGTAGTCGCTGCTCGTGAAATCCTTCCGGATCCTAAGTTCGGCAGCCAAACAATCGCTAAGTTCATGAACCACGTAATGCAAGATGGTAAAAAATCTATTGCTGAAAGTATCGTTTACGGTGCTTTAGACCGCGTTCAAGAAAAATCTAAAGTAGACCCAGTTGAATTTTTCGAGACTACTCTTGAAAAAGTTCGTCCTATGGTCGAAGTAAAAGCACGCCGTGTTGGTGGTGCTACATACCAAGTTCCTATGGAAGTACGCCCATCCCGTCGTACTGCTTTAGCGATGCGTTGGTTAGTAGATGCTGCTGCTAAGCGTTCTGAAAAAACTATGGCGTTACGCCTTGCTGGTGAGTTGCTTGACGCAGCTGAAGGTAAAGGTTCAGCGATCAAGAAACGTGAAGATGTGCATCGTATGGCTGAAGCCAACAAAGCCTTCTCTCACTACCGTTTCTAAGCGGATAAAACAGCCCCTATTCAGGAGGGTGGTAAGTCGGGTTTCACTGATTTGTCATCGAATCGCTTTAAGCTGCTCAGCAGCTTAAAGCGTCCTGTTTTAAACAACAAAATTTAGGAATGCAAGAAATCATGGCTCGTCAAACCCCAATTTCTCGTTACCGTAACATTGGTATCTCAGCACACATTGATGCTGGTAAAACAACGACTTCTGAACGTATTTTGTTCTACACAGGTGAGAGCCACAAACTAGGTGAAACTCACGAAGGTTCAGCAACAACTGACTGGATGGAACAAGAGCAAGAACGTGGTATTACTATTACTTCAGCAGCAGTAACTTGCTTCTGGAAAGGTATGGGTAACCAGTTCGAACAACACCGTATTAACGTAATTGACACACCGGGACACGTTGACTTCACGATCGAAGTTGAGCGTTCTATGCGTGTTCTTGACGGCGCGTGCATGGTTTACTGTGCTGTAGGTGGTGTACAACCTCAGTCAGAAACTGTATGGCGTCAAGCAAATAAATATAAAGTACCTCGTATTGCGTTCGTTAACAAAATGGACCGTACTGGTGCAAACTTCTTCCGTGCTGTTGAACAAGTAAAAACACGTCTTGGTGGTAATCCAGTGCCAATCGTGATTCCTGTTGGCGCAGAAGAAAACTTCCAAGGTGTAGTAGACCTTATCGAAATGAAAGCGATTATCTGGGATGAAGCATCTCAAGGTATGAAGTTTGAATACGGTGAAATTCCTGCTGACCTTGTTGAGCTTGCTCAAGAATGGCGTACGAACATGGTTGAAGCTGCTGCAGAAGCATCAGAAGAACTCATGGATAAGTACCTAGAAGAAGGTGATTTGACTAAAGAAGAAATCATCGGTGGTCTTCGTGCACGTACATTGTTGAATGAAATTCAACCAATGCTTTGTGGTTCAGCGTTCAAAAACAAAGGTGTTCAACGTATGTTGGATGCTGTTATTGAATTCTTACCAGCACCTACTGACGTTGAAGCAATTAAAGGTATCTTAGACGACAAAGATGAGACAGAAGGTTCTCGTGAAGCGTCTGATGAGGCACCGTTTGCTGCGCTTGCGTTCAAAATTATGAACGACAAATTCGTTGGTAACTTGACATTCGTTCGTGTTTACTCAGGTGTTCTAAAAGCTGGTAGTGCAGTTTATAACCCTGTTAAATCTAAACGTGAACGTGTTGGTCGTATTGTACAGATGCACGCTAATGACCGTCATGACATCGAAGAAATTCGTGCGGGCGATATCGCGGCATGTGTAGGTCTTAAAGATACGACTACAGGTGATACACTTTGTGATGAAAACAACGTGATCACATTGGAGCGTATGGAATTCCCAGAGCCAGTAATTGCACTTGCAGTTGAACCTAAAACTAAAGCTGACCAAGAAAAAATGTCAGTTGCTTTGGGCCGCTTGGCGAAAGAAGATCCATCATTCCGCGTTCGTACTGATGAAGAATCTGGTCAGACTATTATTGCTGGTATGGGTGAGCTTCACCTTGACATCATCGTTGACCGTATGAAGCGTGAATTCGGTGTTGAAGCGAACATTGGTAAACCAATGGTTGCTTACCGCGAAACGATTAAAAAATCTGTTGAGCAAGAAGGTAAGTTTGTTCGTCAAACTGGTGGTAAAGGTAAATTCGGTCACGTATATGTACGTTTAGAGCCAATGGATCCTGAAGCTGGTAAAGACTACGAGTTCGCTGAAGAAGTTGTTGGTGGTGTTGTACCTAAAGAATTCTTTGGTGCTGTAGACAAAGGTATTCAAGAACGTATGAAGAATGGTGTCCTAGCTGGTTACCCAGTTGTTGGCATCAAAGCGACATTGTTCGATGGTTCTTACCATGATGTCGACTCTGACGAATTATCGTTCAAAATGGCGGGTTCTTACGCATTCCGTGATGGTTTCATGAAAGCAGATCCTGTTCTTCTTGAACCTATCATGAAAGTTGAAGTAGAAACTCCAGAAGACTACATGGGCGATATCATGGGTGACTTAAACCGTCGTCGTGGTATGGTTCAAGGTATGGACGATTTACCTGGCGGTACTAAAGCAATCCGTGCTGAAGTTCCACTTTCTGAGATGTTCGGTTACGCAACACACATGCGTTCTATGTCTCAAGGTCGTGCGACTTACTCTATGGAATTTGCTAAATATGCTGAAACTCCACGTAACGTGGCTGAAGGCATCATTGCTAAGTTCCAAGCTGGTGGTAAAAAAGGTGACGACGAGTAATCTTTCGATTACTATAAGCCCAACTAATTCATAGTTTAAAACCAAGTGCTCATGGAGTGATCCTCCATGAGTAGTTTAAAAAGGAAGATCTCATGGCTAAGGCTAAGTTTGAACGTAATAAGCCACACGTTAACGTGGGCACAATCGGTCACGTTGACCATGGTAAAACAAC
>NZ_JBWYIT010000017.1:0-46755 GCF_056779875.1 Acinetobacter sp. ANC_7634
TAGATTTTTTCTTCCCTTGCAACCCCTTATTTCACTTATTTTCAACGGGTGTTGCTTTTTTCGACTAAAAAGATGAAAAACATGAATTTTCACTCATTTTTTAATCATTATTCATATTTATTTTCATCATTCATTTAAATTTTACGAATAATTTTCATTTTTATACACACTGGAGCTCATATATTTTGATGTTTTATTTTCCAAAATGTTTTTTTACGCTACATTGAATAAAAATTAAGTTGAATTGCTCGCATGATGCGCTCCATTATTTTGATCTTTTCCTTTTTATGCATTGCATATTTTGCTGTACAACGTTTTATTCATCCTCAATTAAATCACAATTCAACTTTAGATCGGCTTCAACACCCCATTGATCAACGCCTAAGATATCGTATTGGGTTTATTGACCCAAGATTTCAACTTGATGCAGAGGCATTACGCCAAATAACTCAAGAGGCAGCGAATATCTGGGAAAATCAAACTCAACAAAAATATTTTGTTTACGACCCCAATGCTCGTCTTACAATTAATCTCATTTTTGATGAACGTCAAAATGAATCAAATTATAGAAAACATACGCTAAAGCAATTTGAAAATAGCAAATCATTAGCCGACCAAATGAGATTACAGCTAGAGCAAGAATCACAACAACTTGAATTTTTAAAACAGCAAATTGAACAGCAGCAACACAACTATAGTAATGATCTAGATCAACATAATAATTTCGTCCACCACATTAATGGCTTAAACACATCTATTACAGATTCACAACTTCAGCAGATCAATAACTCTAAGACACGACTCACACAGCAGAAGCTTAGGATTGAAAGCAATATTGAAAGATTTAACATCTTACGAAAAGAACTCAACGATAAAGTTGAAAAATTCAATCAATCCCAACACCAACAACGTAAAGCCATTGATGAATTCAACCAAGTTTTTCAAGCCAAAATGTTCCATAAAGGCGAGTTTAATGGTCGTGAAATCAATATTTATGAATTTCAATCTATAGATGAGCTTCGAATCGCATTGGCTCACGAATTAGGTCATGCATTAGGTCTCCAGCATACTAACGACCCCAATGCCTTAATGTATCCAATTCTAGAAAAGCAGAATTTCTCCAATTTTAAATTGACTGCTGCCGACCTCGAACTGCTAAAAAGTCGATAAAATCAGCACCACAGCTCAATCCCATAATTAAATTACGGATTTAATTGAATAGTTTTGAATTCGTGTTAAGGTATTTTGAAATTAATCAGAGGAGAGAGACGTGAGTTATTATCATATTATTCTTGAGGTAAATGATCATATCAGCACGATCGAGGAAACTCGCGATATTGAAATATTTGATATTGTCGAGCTTCAACCTTATCTCTACTCAATTTTACTGCCATATTTCAATAAACAACTCATCGAACTCGATGATGAGAACATTAAATTCGAAGACGTCTTACATATTCAAATTAAGCAAACACTATTACCTATTCAAGATTTAATTGAAGAGGAACAACGCCAACTTCCAAGCGATACAGATGTCACCATTACAGCTTATGAAATTTTTAATGATCGAGAATTAAGTCAAGATGTAACCTTAGTCATTTTTGACTTACTCGATGCTGTTAAAATCGATCGCTCCATTATTTAGAAACATCATCACAAAAAAAGGTCAACCTATGTTGACCTTTTTTAATCCGAGAACCTATTTATTGCATCATCAGCTGAGCCTGCTCATTTCTAAATGCACTCAATATCTGCTGTCCCGCTCGACCTGTAGGATTTAAGCCCAATCGGGTTTGCTCTTGACGAATTGCCTGTCGAGTTTTATCCCCAATTAAACCATCAATCGCACCAATATCGTAACCGCGCTGGATTAAATAGCGTTGAATTTCTCGGCGTTCTGCTCTTGATGTACCAGGATCATCAGTCGGCCAAGCGTTTGCAATTTTGGCTTTTCCTTGCAATCGATCTGATAAATGTGCGATTGCCAACGCATAACTTTCTGCTGCGTTATAACTATATATAGCATCAAAATTTTTAAATACTAGAAATACTGGCCCAGCACTGCCAGCAGGCGCAAGCAACCCAGCTTGAGAAGAGGCAGAAAGATTACCCTGAATTAAAGGGGAGCCATCCACTCTATTCAATCCTTGATTGACCCAATAAGACAATGCTTTCTTATTACGTCGCCCCTCACCTACAACTGACATTCCTGCAGGAATCTGCACTTCAAATCCCCAAGGTTGACCAGTTTGCCATCCTCTTTTCTTCAAAAAATTTGCTGTTGAAGCCAAAGCATCTGGAATACTTGAGACTAGATCACGTCGCCCATCACCATCAAAATCTACAGCAAGCTCATCATAGGTTGAAGGCATAAACTGAGTATGCCCAAAAGCCCCTGCCCACGATCCTCTCAATTGTTCTTCCCGAACATCACCACGCTGTAAAAGTTTCATGGTGGTAAAAAATTCACCTCTAAAATACGATTGACGGCGTCCCTCACAACTTAAAGTCCCCAAAGCTTGGAGCAATGGATAGCGTCCAGAAATATCACCATAGTTACTCTCAACTCCCCAAACTGCAACCACCGTTTCAGCTGGAATGCCATAAGCCACACTTACACGGTCAAGTGTTTCTCGATGCTGTTGAAGTTTCTGTTGCCCCAATTGAACACGTTCATCATCAACTAAACCTGACAAATAATCCCAAATTGGCGTCGAAAATTCAGGCTGATAATTTAAACGTTCAATCACAGAATAGTCAGGAGTTAAATTCTGCGTGTAACGATCATACGTCGCCGAGCTAACCCCTCTAGTGATCGCTTGTGATTTTAAATTCGAGATGCATTGCTGAAAATTAGGAGCGGATGACACAGTTGCCGTCATGGATGGCGAGGCTGTCACAGACTGACCATTAATAATCAACTCAGCATGAGTTTGAGACATCGCTAAAAAAAATGAACCTATCGTGAGTGCAAGCCGTTGCATAAGACCCTGTAATTCTAAAATGTTGGAATTATGTCTTTACCTTAACAGCTCACTCTAAAAATTAAAGCATCGAATCGTAAATTTAAATTCATACTTTCTACTTTTTTAAATTTATTTTGAAAATTTAAATTTAAAAACTTATCCACAACCTAGTTTCAAATTTATTTGTTATTGAATTTAAATTTAAACCGCCACACAACATTTAAATTCAAAAAACTTATCCACAGTCATCCAATACTACAAATCAACCTAAATCATTGAAAATTATAAATATTAAAATAATTTAATTTACTCAATAGATAAGAATTTAGATATAAATCTTTAAATACA
This sequence comes from Acinetobacter sp. ANC_7634, assembly GCF_056779875.1. Classification (NCBI taxonomy): domain Bacteria; kingdom Pseudomonadati; phylum Pseudomonadota; class Gammaproteobacteria; order Moraxellales; family Moraxellaceae; genus Acinetobacter; species Acinetobacter sp. ANC_7634. Next base: position 3,315 of record NZ_JBWYIT010000017.1, read on the forward strand.
TTTTTGAATTCAAACCTCAATAGTAACTTTGAATTCAAAATATCCTGCAAGCCTATTATTTTGAATTTAAACCCACTTTGAATTCAAAGTTAAGATGGCTCACATAGCCATAATCAAACTTATACACAGTTCAAAATATGTATTCTAATCAGAACTAATAGTATAATTATTATGCAATTTTTTTAAAATTTCATCCGACCAATGGCAAATGATTTTTAAAGAGGCGCAATCATGCCTTAAACAAGATAAATAAAAAAGCGACCACTCGTGTGATCGCTTTTTTTATCAGCAACTTAAAGTCTAGATGGTCATATCTTCACTTAATGCTAATGGGTTTGGTAAAATTTTCGACAATTGGCGACAGAGTGTAGTCAATTCTGAGCTATCGATTGGCATTAAGGTAATATGACCAATTTTACGACCTTCACGTTCTGACTTGTTATAAAGGTGCAAATGTGCACCCTCTAAAGCCAACACATCTTCAGTCTTTGGATGCTGACCAATAATGTTCACCAATACCGTTGGACGAATCATCTCAGTTGAACCCAAAGGTAAGCCTGCAACAGCACGGATATGGTTTTCAAACTGAGAGCACACAGCACCTTCAATCGACCAATGACCTGAGTTATGTACACGTGGCGCCATCTCATTGGCATACAAGCCTTTGTCCGTCACAAATAGCTCAAGCGTCAGCACACCGACATAGTTCAAATGGTTAAGCAAGCGAGTGATGTAATCTTGTGCTACAGGTTGTAGATCTACACTGTTCGGTGCAGGGACAATCGAGTGCGATAAGATACCATTGTGATGGTGGTTCTCAGCCAATGGCCATGTTTTCACATCACCATTCTGACCACGTACTGCAATGATTGACACTTCACGCGAGAAAGTCACAAAACTTTCAGCAATCAATTCACCCGCAGGACCAAGTTCCGCCCATGCTTGATCAATTTGATCCGCAGTGCGTAAGACAAACTGACCTTTACCATCATAACCACCACGTGAAGTTTTTAGTACGATTGGAAGACCAAGTTCAGCGACCGCGTTTTGTAAACTTTCTAGTGATGTCACCGCTTTGTAAGGTGCTACTGGAATATCTAACTCATCAAATAACGCTTTTTCAGACAAGCGATGCTGAGCAATCGCTAAAGCCTGACGCGGGGGATGCAGTTGCTTGGTTTCAGTTAATACATCTACATCTGACAATGGCGTATTTTCAAATTCTAAAGAAAAGACTTCTGCACTATTAATGAAATCCTGTAAGCCATTTTTAGCTTGAGTTGAGATCACTGGACCCAAAGCAGCAGAAGGGCAGTCTGTACTTGCTTCAAAAAAAGTACATTGAATATTTAATGGAAGTGCCGCCTGCGCCATCATTCGACCCAATTGACCGCCACCAAAAATACCGATGGTTTTATCCATAAGATTTCTCTCGAATTAAGCTTGACCAGGAATATTTTTACTCGCAACTTTCTCAGTTTGCGCTAAACGAAAATCGGCTACATTCTTTGCAATATCAGGGCGAGTTAAACCTAAAATTTGTGCCGCCATAATCGCAGCATTGGTCGCACCTGCAGGACCAATTGCCAATGTACCGACAGCAATACCTGCTGGCATTTGTACAATGGAAAGCAATGAATCAACACCATTCAAGATCGAAGATTTAACCGGCACACCTAGAACAGGAAGATCAGTCTTCGCTGCGCACATACCCGGTAAATGCGCTGCACCACCAGCACCCGCAATAATCACTTGGATACCACGATCACGAGCTTGCTCAGCATATTCAAACAAACGATCTGGCGTACGGTGTGCTGAAACAACTTCCGCTTCAAAGGGTACACCAAGCTGATTCAACATATTGGCAGTGTGTTCGAGTGTCGCCCAGTCTGACTGAGAGCCCATGATAATTCCAACGAGAGGAGTGTCTTGTGAAGCGGCCGCATTCATTGCAATGTTTCCAGAGATTAAAGTAAGAGAGATAAATCTCGACGAGAGCCAAGCTTTAATAAGAACTCACTATTATAGACTGAAAATGAATAGGTCTAAAGTTAAGCTGATAAAATAAGGATTAAAAATATATACTTGTTAATAGACATAAAAATGAATTTTGTGATTGGTCATTGTTCTGCCTCATCCACCTTAAACATCTGGCTCATTCAAGATAAATTGAAATTGAATTTGGATTAAACTGAACTAAGCCATTCAAATTAAAAAATAAAAAGGAGAATATAGAATGTGGTTTAAACTGAAATTATGGTGGAATAACCCTGCAGAAAATTTATGGTTTACACCAGCACTTGGAGCTTTATTAGCGATTTTTTTCTCTTTATTTGCAACTGCAAGTCGTTATTTTATTCCATCACACGCGGTTCCAAATATCAGTATTGAAACACTAAGTAGCCTACTGGATATCATTGCTTCGAGTATGCTGGCGGTCACTACATTTTCACTTTCGATTATGGTCGCCGCATTTGCTTCAGCTTCATCGAGTGGTACGCCACGTGCTTATAAGCTGATGATGAATGATGATAATACTCGTCTCGCAATTACCAGTTTTATTTCCGCATTTATCTATGCCGTCATCGCAAAAATCGCTTTAGGTTTACAATATTATGGCGTTTCGGGTCGATTTGTCTTATTCGTAAGTACCATTTTGGTTCTTATTTATTTGATTGTGACATTAATTCGCTGGGTACAAACATTGTCTCAGCTTGGCACACTAACCAATGCTATTTCTAAAATTGAAACAGCAGCATCTCAAGCTTTAAGTACATTTCGTACACATCCCAACTTTGGCGCTTCTGGACAAAAACCATTGAGCGAAAGCCAACTCAAAATACACCCAAAACAGACAGGTTATTTTACTCATTTTGATATTGAGTCCTTAAATCTTCTTGCTCAAACTCACAATGCACATATTCATCTTGCTTTTCTTCCTGGGAAATTTGTAGACCCATCACTGGTTCTGATTGAAGTCTTTGCAGAAAATCTAATAGATGATGAAGAATTAAAAAATTTAGAACAACAAATTCATGAATACGTAATTATCGAAACGAACCGTAGCTTTTTACAAGACCCAAGATTTGGTTTATTGGTCATGAGCGAGGTTGGACAAAAAGCGATGTCAGCTGCAATTAATGATGTGGGTTCAGCAATTAGTGCGATCAATGCCTTAACGCGGATTATTATTGATAGTCAGCCAGATCCAGAACAGAAAACTTTTAATTTCTCGAATATCAGTGTCGATATGTTTGATATTCGTGAGTTTATTAGCAGTAGCTTTGCACCGATGGCACGGGACTGTATAAGTAATATCGAATTAAATCAAAGAATAATTAAATGCTTATCCATGATTGAAAAAAATGTATCTGAACCGGAACTACGGGAAGCTGCTCATGAAATGGCACATGAAATCTTGGCACGCTGCTTAAAACATTTTGATTTTGAACCTGATCGTCAAAGATTAGTTCGGGAATATGAAAATAACTTTAGTTAATCTTCATCCTTTTGAATCATGGTGTTCTAAATACAAAATAGACACAACCACATAAGCAAAGTGCAGCCCATACATAATCTAATTTGAAAGGCTGTTTAAACATGAAAATCATGAAAGGAACAAATACCAATAGCGTAACGACTTCCTGAGTGATTTTCATTTGTCCCACAGCCCAGCCATTTTGAGCCAGCATCTTGGTTGCAGGAATCATTAAGCTGTATTCGAATAATGCAATGATCCAACTAAATAGAATGGCTTGCCATAAAGGGGCATCATGCGGCAAAAATTTTAAATGACCATACCACGCCAAAGTCATAAAGCAATTTGCTAAAATCAGAAGCAATAAAGGTAAATAAATCATTTAAATCTCAAGTTAAATCGTCCGCGTTATTCTACGATTAAATCATTTCGTTTCATCATACTAGATTAAAAATATTCATATATTTTAGCTCATAAGTTTAAAAATTTATTTCTGCAAAATTTTACGGAATGCCTTCTAATAATCACTATCTTTTCACCAAGACCCTTGTTATCGTTGACATCAAATCAAATAACACATGACAACAGCACCAAAAAGATGTTTGTGTCGAAAAGAGTAGTGGAGTAAATCATCATGCATCTGCATATTTTGGGAATCTGTGGCACCTTTATGGGATCGTTAGCACTGTTAGCTCGAGACCTAGGGCACACAGTGACAGGCTCGGACCAAAATGTGTATCCACCTATGTCGACACAACTTGAAAATGCGGGTATTACCTTAATGCAAGGTTATGACCGTAGTCATTTGCAACCACACCCAGATTTAGTGATCGTTGGTAATGCCATGAAACGTGGAATTGACGCCGTTGAATACATGCTAAATCAGGGTTTACCCTATATCTCTGGACCACAGTTCCTTGCCGACCATGTGCTACAAGGTAAACATGTATTAGGGGTTGCTGGTACACACGGAAAAACAACTACTACCACGATGTTAGCTTGGGTATTAGATCAAGCGGGCTTGGAACCGGGTTTTTTAATTGGTGGTGTACCACTTGGATTTAAAGAAAGTGCTCGTCTAGGCGGAGGTCAATATTTCTGTGTAGAAGCAGATGAATACGACTCTGCCTTCTTTGATAAACGATCTAAATTTGTTCATTACCATCCAAAGACAGCTATTCTGAATAATCTTGAATTTGATCATGCAGATATCTTTGATGATCTCGCTGCCATTCAAAAACAATTTCACCATTTGGTTCGTACTATTCCAAGTGAAGGCCGTATCATCGCACCAATCACTGAATCAAATATTGATGAAGTTTTGTCACAAGGCTGTTGGACACCGATCGTCCGTACATCGCTTGAATCTCATGATCAAGCAACTATCTCTGCAAACCAACTTTCTGCAGATGGTACTCATTTCCAAGTCTTAAAAGACGGCGAAGTAAAAGGTACAGTCCAATGGTCGATGACAGGTCAACACTCCGTTGCAAATGCTTTAGCAACCATTGCAGCTGCAGAGCATGTAGGTGTTTCCATTGAAACTGCATGCGAAGCATTATCGAATTTTGGTGGTGTAAAACGCCGTATGGAGCTCCTCGATACCATTCGAGGTATTGAAGTTTTCGATGATTTTGCTCATCACCCAACAGCAATTGACACAACACTGGATGGTGCTCGTAAACGACTAGGCGAACGTAAACTATGGGCTATTATTGAGCCGCGCTCAAATACGATGCGAATGGGAAGCCACAAAGATGGTTTAGCATATTCTGCTCGATTGGCAGATGAAGTGATTTGGTATCAACCTGAGGGTTTAGATTGGGATCTACAACCTGTTGTTGAAGCTGCTCCGAATAAAGCTGTGTTAGCGCGTACTTTAGAAGAGATCATCCGAAATGTCGTGAATGAAGCAGGCGAGGGGGATGCCGTTGTGATCATGTCAAACGGTGGATTTGGTGGTTTGCATCAAAAACTCATTCAAGCACTCAAAGCAAAAGAATAAATAAAAAAGCCCGCTCTGCGGGCTTTTTTATATTTAAGCGATAACGTCATGATATTCATTATGAAAACGCTTAAACATGACAACCACATAAGAGCAAGTTGGAACAATTTTTAATTTTTCTGTACGAGCAAATTCTACAAGTCGATCTAACAATAACTTTGCAGTTCCTTGTCCACGTAAACGATCATCGACCCAAGTATGATCCGCTATAATGATCTGTGGAGTTTGGTAACGATAGCTGATTTCTGCAATTCTTGATTGATCTGCGTCCGTGAGATAAAACTCACCGCCTTTCACACTATCGATATGTTCAAACTGCATATGACCGCTCACTGTATGATTTTATTTAAACAGAACATCATGGATTGCTTCATCTTTGTTGAAAACAGATTTAGCAAATGGACAAAGCGGTAGGATTTTAACATTCTTTTGACGAGCTAATTCCACCGCACGGTCAACAAGTTGACGTCCCACGTTTTGCCCTCTTAATGAATCATCAACCCAAGTATGATCAATAATAAATTTATCTTCACCTGCCCATGAATAAGTCATTTCAGCTAAATGATGGCCATCTTCACCAATAAAAAACTCACCTTTTGATCCATTTTCTTGATGTTTAATTTCTAACATTATCATTATCCTATCATTCGTTATTAAATATAGATTAGAACGACATATTTACATAACACTATGAAAAAATGGGACAAACTTGTCTATCAATTACAAATTCAAAACTTTAATTTATTTTAAAAAAAGAAATATTATAAAAAACAAAAATATATATTGTCAGTCATAATCATTAAATGTTATTTTTTTAATATATAAATGTATTATTATTGTTAAAACATTAATGAGTAAATGAAATGGATATCTATTTAATATCAATTGTAGTATTGATCATCATTGCTATAATCTTATTAATTTCAATTTTTAAAGACAAATTTAATAACCCATTTAAATAATTTGCACACAACTTATAAGTGTGTCATCCTTTGTGCACTCGAAATCAAATGAAACGATTTCAACGTAATTTATTATCAAATTTGAACAAGGGGAGTAGCCTCCTCCAACAGTACTTAAATACTGTGTCAGAATATCGTCATTACACTTTGAAAGAAGTCGGTATCTGAGCATCATTTCGATTATCTAAAATGCATAATCAAAATGGTGTAGGCAAGACCTTGATCATGTTGTTTCAGAATTATTATCTGGCAACTGGTCGAGGTTTTTTTATGCCAAAATCAATTGCCAGTATTGGAGATCACTATGGAAACCATAGGCAATATTTGGCTTTATGTCATTTTTTTTGGCATCGTCACGATTATGCTCTTAATTGACTTTCTAGGTTTTAAACAAAAAGAAGGTCAAGAAGTTAAAGTTAAAACTGCTGCTTATTGGAGTATTGCATGGGTCACTGTCGCAACACTTTTTGGTGGTGGACTATGGCTATATCTAGAAAATACCGCTGGTATAAACGTAGCCAATACGAAAGTTATGGAATATTTTGCCGGCTATTTACTGGAAAAGTCACTCGCAATTGATAACGTCTTTGTGTGGCTAATGATTTTTGCTGCATTCGCTATACCTCCTGCACTTCAACGTCAATTACTCCTTTATGGTGTATTGGGCGCTATTATTCTCAGAACAATTTTTATTTTTATCGGTGCGTGGTTCGTTCAGGAATTTTCGTGGATCCTCTATATCTTCGGTGCTTTCCTTGTATACACTGGATTTAAATTCCTTAAAGGACAAGAGGATGATCCAAATATTGAAGATATGGCCATTCTGAAATGGCTACGTAAACACATGCGAATTACTCCACAGTTGGAAGGAAATAAGTTTTTCGTAAGGCAAAATGGCGTTCTATGGGCAACCCCATTATTTTTAGTGCTAATTTTAGTCGAGGCATCTGATGTTATTTTTGCAGTCGATTCTATTCCAGCGATTTTTGCGGTCACCACTGATCCTTTTATCGTCCTTACAGCTAACTTGATGGCTATCCTCGGTCTACGGGCTATGTTTTTCTTACTGTCTGGAGCCGCTTCAAAAATGCATTATTTGCCTTATGGACTTGGGGCTATTTTAATTTTTATCGGTTTCAAAATGCTTATGCTTGACGTATTCCATATGCCAATTTGGATCTCATTAAGTTTTATCGTGATTGCCCTTTCAATTACAGCATGGCTTTCAATTCGTTATAGTAAAAAACATCATCAAACGACCTTATAAGGTCAAACTTTGTTGGATTCAATAAAGCCTTCATCTGAAGGCTTTATTTATATCATTAGATGAGCCATCTAATTCACAATGCTTAACTTAGGCCATCGTTCCAAAAAACATTTTGACTTAACCCTATGTTCAAAGACTCCACGTGAAACCAAACGATTATTCCACCTTAATTTTAAAGTAAATAAATCTTCAAGCCCCAAAGGGGCGAGGATTTCAATATGATTATTCTCCATTAATTTGATAGCGATTGCGGTTGCCGTTTCTGGCCAAAAACTCATAGCATGATGTACTGAAGTATATGGATCAATTTGAGCACCTTCATCAGTTCTGTACCAATGATGTACCAGAGCTTGATTTGTAATGTCCCAATGAATATTAGGATATCTATGTTGAAGTGCACCCTTTAAATAATTTCGTCTCTCATCCATTTTTTCTGAAGGATCAAAATAAATGACATCAATTTCAGTTTCAAAAATGGAATAATTTTGATTATGTAAATAAGACCAGATCCAATTTCGAATCAAGCCCGCACTAAAATAGGCCGCACTATCAATCTGCCGTAAACACTGTAAAAGTTCATAGATATCTGCATTAGATCGTATTAAATGGCTTAACTTCTCATATAAGTCCATGGGTGAATTCACTTTATATATTTTGATTAGAATTTAATATTTCCACTCAGCTCTCCAATTTTAAATGTTAAGAGAGGGTTGGCAAAGATCTTGCATCATCTCCAAAGAAAAAAGCTCAGTAAATTTAGCGCAGCTCTTCGGAGCTCTTTTTTTAGGAAATGACGATGAATATGATTCCCGCATTAAATCCACTCAGTGCACCTTGCCAATGTAGTTTCGACTTACAAGATTGGGAAATTCTCGCGCAATATTGGTATCCAGTGGCTCGTATTCAAGATGTTTCAACCACACCACATCAGGTCACTTTACTTGATGTAAAAATGGCGATTTACCAAACTGACAAGGGAGAAATTCGATTAGTGCGTGATATCTGCCCTCATCGAGGTGTACCTCTAAGTAAAGGATGGGTAGAGGGTGAAGAAATTATTTGCCGATATCACGGGTTAAGATTCGACCTTGCAGGGAAGTGTACAAAAATTCCTGCTCAACCTGATTTAACTAAGATATCTGACCGTTTTAGTTTAACCCAATTTCCAGTAATTTTGAGATATGGACTGGTCTGGACTAGCTTGCATGGACGTGATTCTCAACACAATAATATTCCCCAACTTGACACTTGGGATCATCCTGATCATCAGTCTATTTTACCTCCATATGTTGATATTGCAGGCTCAGCAGGTCGTCAACTCGAAGGATTCATTGATGTAGCTCACTTTGCATGGGTGCATCACGAAGCTTTTGCAGATCGAAACAACCCAGTTGTACCGAAATACCATACTGAGAGAACAGACTATGGTTTAAAAACAATTTATATTAGTGGTGTCAGTAATTACCCGCATACTTTGAAACACTTAGAGCCAGAAGGTTTTGAATGGAAAAGGACTTTTGATATTTACCCACCATTTTCAGCGATATTAACTGTAGATTTTCCAGACAATGGGATTTTAAAAATCTTGAATGCGTGTTGTCCTGTATCGGTCAATCAAACCAGATTATTTGTTCCTTTGACGCGTAATTTTGATCAGACTGGAGATTTACAAGCAGTCTATGATTTTAATGCCCAAATTTTTGCCGAAGACCAAGATATCGTAGAATCGCAAAAACCTGAAGAATTACCACTTGATTTAATGATGGAAGCGCATTTTGAGGCTGATCGATCTTCGACTACTTATCGTCGTATTCTCGCAGAGTGGGGGCTCAGCAAACGATATACAATTTAATTAAGATAGATCAGTTACAATCAATCGAAAAAATTAAAAGTGTAGGTTTTAAATGTCTTCTGTAGTTGCATCGACGGCGATTCGCGGTCGCTTCCTAGATATTCAGAATACGGTTGCCCAAGCGCGTGAAATTCACGACCAAGTGCGTTACGTAGAAGATGGTTTATTGATTACTCAAGCGGGTAAAATTCAATGGTTTGGTCGTTGGGAAGATGGGCAACAACAGCTCCGTAAGCTTGAATCCTCTATCCAAGTTGAGCATTACCCAGATCAACTGATTGTTCCTGGTTTTATCGATACGCATATTCACTTTCCTCAAACTGAAATGGTAGGTGCGTATGGCGAACAATTACTCGAATGGCTGAACACTTATACCTTTCCTACAGAAATCCAATTTCAAGACAAAGCTTATGCAGACCAAATTGCACACTTTTTTGTCAATGAGCTGCTGAAAAATGGCACAACGACTGCATTGGTTTTTTGTACAGTTCATAAAGAATCTGTTGATGCACTATTTGAAGCGGCAGAACAATACCAGATGCGTTTGATTGCAGGCAAAGTATTGATGGATCGTCATGCACCTGAAACACTGATAGACACCGCTGAAAATGCTTATACAGATAGCAAAGAATTGATTGAGAAATGGCATGGTAAAGGTCGAAACCTTTATGCCATTACGCCTCGCTTTGCGCCTACCTCTACACCAGAACAATTAAAAAGAGCAGGGCAGTTAAAAACTGAATATCCTGATGTATATATTCATACTCATTTGAGTGAAAACACCAATGAAATCGCTTGGGTGAAAGAGCTTTTTCCTGAGCAAAATGGCTATTTAGATGTGTATCACCACTATGGATTAACAGGCAATAAATCTGTTTTCGCTCACTGCGTTCATTTAGAAGAGCATGAATGGGATTGTATGCATCAAACAAACTCTGCAATCGCCTTCTGCCCGACTTCAAACCTCTTTCTAGGAAGTGGATTGTTTCCATTGAAAAAAACCTGGGATAAACAAGTCAAAGTCGGTCTTGGCACAGACATCGGTGCGGGGACTTCATTTAATCAGCTTCAAACGTTGAATGAAGCCTATAAAGTTCAACAACTCCAAGGCGACAAATTATCTGCATTTGAATCGCTTTATCATGCGACCCTAGGTGGAGCAAAAGCATTAGCGCTCGAGGATAAACTTGGTAACTTTAATATTGGAAAAGAAGCGGATTTTGTTGTATTAAATTTGAATGCCACTGCATTACAAACATTAAGACAACAACGCGCTAAAAATATTGAAGATGCACTTTTCGCATTGTTTACCATGGGTGATGATCGAAATATTGAGGCGACTTATATTTATGGACAAAAAGCATATCAACAATCAGCATCCTAATGCTCAGACTCAACCACAACACCCAATTAAAAAATATGTGTTGATTGGTGCTGTATTCTTAGTTTGTGCTGTCGTACTAAAACGCGATGCGCATTAATAAACCATTAGTTTACATTTCGTTTTTTTAAAAAGGGTGCAACATTCTGGGATATGTTTTAAAATCGAAGCATATTTCAGGTGTTGCAGGTCAACACCTTTTTTAATTTTAGAATTGTTGTTTTAGGTATCTACCCATGACCATTGACATGAAAGTGTTGATTTCCGCTGAAGAAATTCAAGCGAAAGTTAATGAACTTGGTAATCAAATTAATGCTCACTATGCAAATAGTGATCGAGAATTGGTTCTTGTAGGCTTACTTCGCGGTTCAGTGATTTTCATGGCAGACCTATGCCGCACCATTGAAAAACCACACGAACTCGACTTTATGACAGTTTCAAGTTACGGCAGTGGAACGACTTCTAGTCGTGATGTTAAAATTCTAAAAGACCTTGATGGTGAAATTCGTGGTAAAGATGTTCTTGTCGTAGAGGACATCATCGATTCAGGCAATACGCTGAGTAAAGTGGTAGAAATCCTTGAAACTCGTGAGCCAAACTCTATCAAACTTTGCACGCTGATCAGTAAGCCTTCTCGAAGAGAAATCGACTTGGAAGTAGAGTTTCTAGGATTTGAAGTTGAAGATAAATTTATCGTAGGTTATGGACTAGATTACGATCAAAAATACCGTCACATTCCATTCATTGGTGAAATCGGTCTGTAATTTTTTTTAAGAAAGTGGCATATGCCACTTTTTTTATAAACAACAAAATAACAACAACATGTAGCGTGATTCTTCTTTTCAAACATCAATACATAATCAACTATATTTGAGCGACACAATAAAAATTCATGATAAAAAGGAGAACAAGTATGTTTTCACTTATTGGAGCTATTCTTATCGGTTTTATAGCAGGTTTAATTGCTCGCGCAATTCATCCTGGTGACGATAAAGCAGGCTTCATCGTCACGACGTTATTAGGTATTGCTGGTTCATTACTTGCTACATATGGTGGACGCCTTCTTAATATTTATCCCGAAGGCTCATCGGCAGGTTTTATTGCTTCAGTCATAGGTGCAATTATCGTTCTGTTTATTTATAACCTCGTTACCAAAAAATCTTAATGAAAAAAAGCACCTTGTTAAGGTGCTTTTTTTCATTTCTATGAACTAGATTTTACAAGTTCAGCTCTTTCCAAATTTTTTCAATTTCTGAAGCTGGATAAGCGCCTGTTACCTTAAATCCATTTTCAAAAATAATTGCTGGCGTTCCTTGAACACCTAGACGACGTCCAAGTTCCAAATTTCTTTCAATAGGGTTTGAACAATCAGCTTGGGCTGTTGGTTGTTGATTCTTTTGTAAAAGGGCATTCCATGCAAACTCACGGTTTGCGGAGCACCAAACTTGTTTAGAGGGCTGGATCGATTGAGATTTAATTGGATACATAAACGTATAAATTGTCACATCTTTTAACTGGCTTAAATTATTTTCAAGCGTCTTACAATATGGACAATTTGGGTCAGAAAAGATCGCGAGCTGACGCTTACCATTCCCCCTTACAGTCTTAATGGCATCTTGAAGTGGAAGTTGTTTAAAGTCGACTGAATTATGTTTCAGCACCAAATCACGTGTTAGATTTTTTTGATCTTCGATACGAATCATTGATCCAAAGAATAAATGCTTAGCTTCTTCATCAATATAAATAATCTGATTGTCTAAAGATCCGCTATAGAGACCTTTCATCTCAGTTTTTTGTAAATTTTGAATATTCAATTTTGGGTGCTGCGTTTTAATTTTTTGCTGAAGCAATTCAATATTCGCAAAACTAGAACTTGTAGACAGTGCAAGTAAAGCACTGATTAAAATTTTTTTATACATAAGTTGAGCATATGTTTGATGGATATTATTGCTTATTCTAATCTTCTACTTTCTACAAAGATCAGTTTTTATGTAATTTTAAACCTCATAAATTGTTTCACGTGAAACCAAATATGACAGTTGAATTTTAACTGATTGAAGATAATTGACTCATGCTTAACAGTCGACATAGACTAATGAATCTTCGTATCAGCACTGCTGTTCTATAAGACAAATAATGAATGAAAACCAATCGTGGCGAGATTTTATTCTCGTAAGTATCGCACTCTGTATCGGCACCATTGGAACAGCGCTTGCTAGCCCACTTTATCCAATTTACCAAGAATTATGGGGGTTAAACCCGAGCGATATCACCTTTATTTTCGTTTCCTACATGCTAGGGTGCCTGACCACCTTACTGTTTTTGGGCAGAACCAGTAATACCATTGGTTATGTAAAAACTATGCAACTTGGGCTCATTTTTATCACCATTGGCTTGTTAATGTCTATCTTTGCGAGCGATGTCATGTCTCTCTCATGGGGAAGATTTATCATTGGTATCGCATCTGGATTGATGACAACATCTGCTCTTATTGGGCTTATTCAAACTGTTCCAACTTCCCATAAACAAATTGCACCACAATTAAGCTCAATCATTACTGCTGTTGGATTTGGGTTAGGTCCTTTATTTGGGGGATTTTTTGCTGAATTCTTTGCATATCCTTTGGTAATACCTTATGTACCCATTGTGATAGGTTCAATATTTTGCTTCTTTAGTCTATTTACACTCAAACCTATACCTTTTGATGTGCAAAAATTTAATTTTGCTCCCAAATTATTAACACCACAATCACATGATCGCACTCAATTTTTTATACTGAGCTTGACTGCATTTGCTGTTTTTGCAGGATTTAGTTTATACGCCTCACTATCTCCTTCATTTGTTAAAGACATTTTGCCTTGGCACGGTCCACTGATTAGTGGTTCTGCCATTACTGTCATTTTACTGATTTCAGCTGCGACACAATTTTTTTCAAGATCAATCAAACCGCAATCCAGTCTATTACTCGGCATCATGACTTGCTTCATAAGCGTGATTGCTTTATTCCTCTGTATGGAGTTTAAAATTAGCTGGTTATTTTTCCTAAGCGATGGTCTGTTTGGGATTGGACATGGCTTAGCTTTACTTGGGGCTTTCGGACTTATTCATCACATGACCACACCTCACAATCGAGCCGCCGTCATGTCTACTTATCTCTTTATCGGCTATCTCGGAACGATTCTACCCATCCTAGCAGTAGGATATTTAGCTGACCATTTTGGGCTTACAAATGCAGTGATTTGGTTCTGTATTGCAATTTCAATCTTACTGATTGTTTTATTCATAAAGCAGATGAGGGTTAAGCCAAGCAAGTTACCTTTAGCCAATTAACCAAAAAGCCCATTACTGGGCTTTTTAAACCACAGATAAAAACTCGTTTACTTCCCGATACAGAAAGAGCCAAAGATTTTTCCGAGTAAATCATCCGCGCTAAAATCACCAGTAATTTCACCTAATGCATTCTGTGCGAGACGTAACGATTCTGCGACAAGCTCTCCTGCATGGTAAACAACAAGTTGTTCACGAGCTTCCGCAAGATAAGATTGAGTACGCTTCATTGCGTCTAGGTGGCGTGTTCTTGCAATAAAGGTATCTTCTTCAGGCTGAAAGCCTGCATGTGCTGTAATCGCATCTACAAGCGATTGAACTCCCATTTCTTGCTTGGCTGAGACCGTAATGTGTCTAAAGCCTTTGAGATCAGCAACTTTGGCTTCACTATCTACTAAATCACATTTGTTAGCGATTAAAATTAAGCGTTTAGGATCGATATAATTAGCAAAGTAGGTATCTGCCAAATGCATCGGATCTTCACCTTGACTCAAATCGTAAACCAAGAGAAGAAGATCAGCATTTTCTATTTCCTTAATCGCTCGACGAATACCTTCCTTCTCAACAATATCTCCCGTTTCACGCAGCCCTGCAGTATCCGTCAGGGTAATTGGCAAACCATTTAGGCTTATTTTCTCGTGTAGTACATCACGCGTTGTACCTGCAATGTCCGTTACAATCGCGCGCTCAACACCAGCCAATGCATTCAATAAACTCGATTTACCTGCATTGGGTTTCCCTGCAATCACCACTTGTAAACCTTCACGCAGAAGTTGACCTTGGCGTGCTGATTGTTGTACTGCACCCACTGATGCTTGCACATCTTCCAATAACGCTAAAATTTTTCCATCTGCAAGAAAATCAATTTCCTCTTCAGGAAAATCAATCGCCGCCTCAACATGTAATCGTAAGTGAATGAGTTTTTCTAATACTGTATTTACTTTAGAAGAAAATGCGCCTTGCAATGAACGTACTGCAGAACGAGCTGCTGCTTGTGAAGTAGCATCAATTAAATCAGCGATTGCTTCTGCTTGGACTAAATCCATTTTTCCATTTTCAAAAGCGCGCATTGAAAACTCACCCGCTTTTGCTGCAATTGCGCCTAACTCTAACAGTCGACCCAATAATGTATTTTGAATCACCGGTCCACCATGACCTTGTAACTCAACTACATCTTCACCCGTAAAAGAATTCGGATTTGGAAAACAAATCACCAAACCCTCATCCATGACTTGCCCATTCGCATCAAGAAATTGACGAAATGCAGCATAACGAGCAGGACCGAGTGCCTTACCAGTTAAAGCCTCTGCTATGGCATATGCCTTAGGACCAGACAGTCGAATTACACCTACACCTCCACGACCTGGCGGTGTTGCAATCGCAGCAATAGTGGTTTGATGTTGTAGGTTCGTCATTGAAATGATCTCAAAGCAAGGCAAAAAAAATCCGCCTAAGGATATCACCTTAAGCGGATCGATTCAGCTACTAACAAAACTTAGTTCGTAGATGCTGTATCTTCTTTTGCTAAGCGAGCTTTCTCAACACTCTTATTGATCAGACCTTGCTGAAGAATCGTGATCAAGTTGTTGACAATCCAGTAAAGCACAAGTCCAGCAGGGAAGAACAATAAGAATACCGTGAAAATAATCGGCATAAACTTAAAGACTTTTGCTTGCATTGGATCTGTCGGCTGTGGGTTCAGCATTTGTTGAACATACATCGTCACACCCATCAACAATGGTAGGATAAACCATGGGTCCATTGCAGATAAATCTTGAATCCAACCTAACCAAGGAGCGTGGCGTAACTCAACAGACTCCATGAGCACCCAATATAAAGCCAAGAAAATTGGCATTTGAAGAAGTAAAGGTAAACAACCAGATAATGGATTGACTTGTTCACGCTTATAAAGTGCCATCATTTCTTGTGAGAAACGCATACGGTCTTCGCCGAACTCTTCTTTCATGCGTTGCATTTCTGGTGCAATCACACGCATTTTTGCCATAGAGCGATAGCTCTTAGATGAAAGAGGCCAAAGAATAAGTTTCACAAGAATTGTCAATAGAATAATTGACCAACCCCAGTTTCCAACAATGCCATGGAAGAATTGCAAACCTAAAAATAGCAATTTCGCAATTGGCCATAACCAACCATAATCAACCGTTTGATTTAAACCAGTTGCCAAGTCTTTTAATTCAGATTGAATTTTTGGACCTGAGTAGAATGTTGCATCAACAGTCATTGTTTTGCCAGCTGGTACATTAATGGTAGGCGAAGTAAAGCCAATGATATTCATACCATCAGCAGATTTACGTGACTCCATTTTTGCAGAATACGGCTGGTTACCGAAGTTACCAGGCACCCAAGCACTTACAAAGTAATGCTGAACCATTGCAACCCAACCACCTTGAGCCTCAACACTTAACTTTTCTTCATTAAAATTATCAAATTTTAATTTGTTATAGTGCTCATCAGGTGTACCCCAAGCACCACCTAAATAAGTGCCCAGCGTAAAGATTCCTTGATCAGTTTTACCTGGATCTTCAGAATTGTCACGTTTGATCTGACCAAACATTTGACCTTGCCAGTTTTGCTGACTACGGTTAATCACTTGATAACTTACGTTAACTGGATATGCACCTTCTTGGAAAGTGAACGTTTTGATGATTTCAACACCATCAGCCGTTTTTAATACCATTGGTACTTTTAACACTTTCTCAGCTTCACCATCTTTATTGGTGGTTGCTTGAGCATCAGCTAAAGTATAAGTCGACTTTTCAAACTCAAATGTTGGACGTCCACTACGGCTACTGTCAGGTCCATTTAAACCAATTAAACCTGATTGAGCGACATAAGTACGTTTCTCATCATTTTCAAGCATAACGAACGGTTGTTCACTATTTTTACTTTTATCATGATTGAGTAGTTCAACACGGACAATGTCACCACCTTTAGGGTTAATCCAAAGATGATATAAATCAGTTTGAACAGCAACTAATTGTTGATTTGCTGTTGCAGGTGTAGTTGTGTCTTGTTGTTCAGCTGCAATATTTGCTTGCGGTATATCAGTTAAACCCGCTGTCGTTTGGCTCGTTGGCAGATCAGCAGAAACATCTTGGGCAACGACGGCAGCAGGTGCTGTCGCAGCAGTTGTTTCAGTTTGACCATAGTCTTTTTGCCAAGCAAGAATAAGCAAATATGCGGTGACAAACATGGCCCCGAGAATTGCAAACCTGGCCCATTGTTGCATATCGATTACCCCAATTGGTTAGAGTGATTTTTGGTTCAATAAACGCTCACGCAAGGGTACAGTAACGTGAGTCATTTGAGAATCTATTTGCTGAAATGAAATAAAACGAATTGCTTTTTTGGGAACAGGATCATATCCACTTCCACCCCACGGATGGCAACGACAAATCCGTCGCGTTGCATACCAGGCACCTTTAATCGGGCCATGTATATGAATAGCTTCTAACGAGTATTGAGAACAAGTTGGGAAATAACGGCAACGAGGTCCAAGGAGCGGACTAATCGCAATTTGATAGAAACGAATCAACCAATGCAATATACGGACCATTGGCCACCTCTAACTTTGAGGAGAGGGAACTGATATTTTATGATGTTTTTTTACAAGACGCTGTAGCTTCTGCCATGCAAATTGTAATTGCTTATGCAATTCAGCATTCGGAATTGACTCAATACCTACCTTAGGCATGACCACAATATCCAATAAATCTATATCTTGCTGATTTAAGCGAAAACTTTCGCGAGCAATACGTTTTATTCGATTTCTTTCATGTGCACGGCGCACTTTCTTTTTAGCAACAACAATACCTAAACGGCTTTTAGGCTGTTTAGTCGGTGTAGCTAAAAATAAGAAATGGGGTTGATGCACTTTAAAAAGCGCACCATCAAATACACCTTTGTAATCTGCAGCACAGCGGATTCTCACCTCTGGACTGAAACTATAAAGTGTCATAACACCCAAATCGTCGATAAACTAAACTGGTATTAAACAGTTAAGCTGTGACGACCTTTTGCACGACGACGAGCTAATACTTGACGGCCAGCTTTAGTCGCCATACGAGCACGGAAACCATGAACGCGTTTACGCTTTAATTCAGATGGTTGGAAAGTACGTTTCATATCGAAACTCCAAAGTTGGTGTTCTATAAAGGTTCGCGATTGTATTGTGCATTGTTTGTTCTGTCAATATTAAACAGTATTGTGTAACACTTTTGATGAAAGTTGCTTGACTCTGAGAAAGATACAAATTTGTTAAATAATCTATTTATACACAAAATAAATATATGTTTTTATTATAGTATTTAAGTTAACCACAGAAATATCCATAAACTTATACACAAAATGAAATTCAATTATGGCTGATTTTTAAATTTGAATTTAAATTTAAACACAAGGAATGATTATCCACAGAAAACCGAAGCTTATTAAATAAATTCAAATTTATAAATTTAAATTTATTATTATTAGGGTTGTAATTTTCTATGGATAAGGCATTATTTTTTTTAAAATATATATACTTAGGTTGTTGATAACTATGTTTTCATATTTTTTATAGATTGTGGATAAGTTATTCTTTTTATTTATCCACAGTTTGTGGAAAACCTTATCCACACCCTGTTTTAAATTTAAATTTAGACTTTTAAATTTGATTATTTGTGGTTAAAGTTCAAAATTACTCATGACATATGTGGATAACTTGGGTATGATTGCCTCCCCAATCTCATGGGGTTGTTTTTAAATTTAAATGGAATGAGGGGTTTCACATGCTGTGGACAGACTGCTTAAATCGCTTGCGACAAGAGCTCTCAGATAATGTCTTTGCAATGTGGATACGTCCATTGGTTGCCGAAGAGGTAGATGGTGTTTTAAAGCTTTATGCACCTAATCCTTACTGGACACGCTATATTCAAGAACATCATTTAGAATTAATTAGCATTCTTGCAGAACAAATGTCTGAAGGACGTGTTTGTAAAGTTGAAATTTTAGTCGACTCACGACCAGGCGCGATTTTATCTGCTTCAGAGCAACCAGCGACAACAACTGCAGCGCTTGAGTCTTCAGCAGCACCTGTAGTCAGAGCAAAAAAAGAAAGCAATGAGCAGCAAAATGCAAAAACATCAAAAAAACGATTATTAAATCCTCTGTTTAATTTTGCATTGTTCGTCGAAGGGCGTTCAAATCAGATGGCGGCAGAAACTTGCCGTAAAGTGTTAACTCAGTTAGGCGAACCTCAACATAACCCGTTATTTTTATACGGTCCGACTGGTTTAGGTAAGACCCACTTGATGCAAGCAGTGGGTAATGCTTTATTACAAGCTAAACCAAATGCTCGTGTGATGTACATGACTGCTGAAAGTTTTGTTCAGGATTTTGTGAGTTCCCTTCAACAAGGTAAAGTCGAAGAATTTAAAAAGAATTGCCGTTCACTAGACTTACTTTTAGTGGATGATATCCATTTACTTGCAGGTAAAGAAGCCAGCTTGGTTGAGTTTTTTTACACGTTTAATGCCTTATTAGATGAATCTAAACAAATTATTTTAACCTCAGATCGCTATCCTAAAGAGTTGACCGAGTTAGATCCTCGTTTGGTATCTCGCTTTTCATGGGGATTATCGGTAGGGGTAGAACCGCCTGATATTGAAACTCGAATTGAGATTTTACTTAAAAAAGCTGAAAGTAATGGTATCGATTTGCCTCGTAACTGTGCGCTCTTTATTGCACAGCAGGTTGTGGCAAACGTACGTGAACTTGAAGGTGCATTAAATAAAGTCGTCGCGATTTCTCGTTTTAAAGGGACACCAATCGACTTAGATGTGGTGCGAGAATCACTGAAAGATGTTCTTGCGATTCGTGCTCGTACTATTAGCACCGAAAATATTCAGCGTGTAGTCAGTGAATATTTTCGTATCCCATTGAAAGAGCTGGTTGGACCTAAACGAACTCGTATTTATGCTCGACCACGTCAGTTAGCAATGGGGCTTGCGCGTGAATTAACGGGCGATAGTTTTCCTGAAATTGGCATGGCATTTGGTGGTCGTGATCACAGTACAGTCATGCATGCCTGTGAAAAAGTGCAGAGTTTGTGTGCTGAAGATCCTATCTTTAATGAAGATTACAAAAATTTAATGCGCTTATTACAAAGCTAAATCTGTTTAAATTCTATTCTTGCAATGCGGCATATTCTGCCGCATAGTACATGATTAAAGTGTTTTAGTCTGTCGTCGATATACTGTTTTAGAGGAAATCCATCGTGCGTTTGAAGATCGCGAAAGAAAGCTTACTCAATGTTTTGTCTCATGTTGTAGGTGCTGTAGAACGTCGCCATACGTTAAATATTCTTTCAAACGTCAAAGTTCAGGTTACTCAAGATGCACTGACGATTACAGGTTCCGATCTTGAAGTTGAACTTGTTGCGAGTACAACGCTTGTAGAGGGAGCATGTTTACAAGCAGGTCAAACCACAGTACCGGCACGTAAATTGATGGATATCTGTAAATCTTTGCCGACAGCAGCACTTATTGATTTACAAATCACAGAAGACCAGCGTTGTATTTTGAAATCTGGTAATAGCCGCTTTGTATTAGGAACATTATCTGCTGAGGATTACCCTTTATTAACGACTGAAAATAGCCAAGGGACTCAAGTTCAGGTGACTGAACGTGAACTAAAACGATTATTTGAAAAAACCTCTTTTGCGATGGCTGTTCAGGATGTCCGTTTTTATCTTACAGGCACTTTACTGGAAATTGATGAAAATCAGCTTCGTGCAGTGACGACAGATGGACATCGTCTTGCTCTTTGTGAAACATTGGCCAGTTCGAATGCTTCGCAGTTAGTGCAAGCAATTGTGCCTCGTAAAGCGGTCGGTGAATTACAGCGTCTATTGAGTATCGAAGATAATCAACTCTCGTTGTTAATTGGTCGTGAACTGCTGAATGTTACTTTGACAATTCCAAGCCGTGATAAAGAGCAGGGTGATATTACTGTTCGTATTACTACAAAATTAATTGATGGTAAATTCCCTGATTATCGACGTGTTATTCCTCGTGGCGGTGATAAAACAGTTACGATTGCACATGATATTTTCAAACAATCATTACAGCGAGTTGCTATTCTGAGTAACGAAAAATTACGTGGTGTATTTTTAAACTTCAATCCAGATTCACTGCAACTTCGTGCCAATAACCCTGAGCAAGATGAGGCAGTTGAAGATCTTGCGATTCAATACAATAATGCACCTATGGAAATGTCATTCAACGCACAATACATTTTGGATGTATTGAATGTGTTGGATGGTGATGATGTATTAATGACAATGACTGAGGCAAACCAATCTGTATTGGTTCAAGATCCTGCTCATCAAGATCAAACTTATGTCGTCATGCCGATGCGTGTTTAATGTTGTTTTTGATTTAGTTTAATCTGGTCATGTTCATTACGCGTTTAAATATCCAGCGTGTGAGAAATTTAAAAGCGGTTGCACTCCAAGAGTTGCAACCGTTTAATGTTTTTTATGGACAAAATGGTTCAGGAAAAACGTCTATATTAGAAGCAATTCACTTATTGGCCACTGGTCGATCTTTTCGTACACATATTCCTAAACATTACATTCAAAATCAAATGCAGGATGCGATTGTATTTGCACAGTCTGCTACTGAAAAGATTGGTATGCAAAAGCTCATTACAGGTGAGCAAAATATTAAAGTGAATGGGGATAGTATTGCCACGCAAGGACAGCTAGCCAAAATTTTACCATTACAGCTTATTGACCCTCTGAGTACAGATATTATTGATCACGGAGCTAAACCAAGACGACAATTGCTTGATTGGTTAATGTTTCACGTGGAACCAGATTTTTACTATGCATGGCAATTTTATTCTAGAGCATTAAAACAACGAAATAGCTTATTAAAATCAAAACGTAATCTGACGGTGCAAGATTTAGAAGCATGGAACAAAATGCTTAGTGAGTACGGTGAAATATTACATTTACAACGTCAGGCTATTGTTGAACAGTGGCAGATATTTTTTCAGCAAGATCTTAAAACACTATTACCAGATATCGAGATCCATATGGAGTATGCAGCAGGCTTTCATGTGGAACATGGCTTGGCTGAAGACTTGATTTTGTATCATCAAAAAGACTGCGAAAGACGCTATACAGAATATGGTCCACACCGTGCAGATTTAAAGTTAAAAACCCCAACAGGAGATGCAGATGCCGTACTGTCACGGGGGCAAAAAAAATTATTAATCATGGCTTTAAAATTGTCACAGATCGCAATGTTGCATGCGTCTAATAAGGAAACTGTGGTATTATTAGATGATGTGACAGCAGAATTAGATATAACCGCACAACAACGTTTAATTGAGCGATTGAGCCAACTTGGTAGTCAAGTTTTCATTACCACTTTAGACCATGAATCTGTACAAAAGCATTTACATGATTTGTCTATTTCCTATCAATTATTCAATGTTGAAAACGGTTCTGTTCAAGTTGTTGTGCAATAATTTTTTGAAGTTTTCTCCATCTTTGGATAGACCTTTTTTTCACTAGGGAGTAACCATGAGTTCAGAAGATCAAGCTGCTTCTCAAACAGAACAAACCATTGAAAAGGCTTATGATTCCTCTAGCATCAAGGTATTACGTGGTTTAGATGCAGTACGTAAGCGTCCAGGCATGTATATTGGTGATACGGATGATGGTACTGGTTTACACCATATGGTGTTTGAAGTGGTGGACAACTCGATTGATGAAGCCCTTGCTGGTCACTGTGATGAAATTCTGGTTACCATTCACGAAGACGAATCTGTTTCTGTCGCAGATAACGGTCGTGGTATTCCCACAGATATTCACCCTGAAGAAGGTGTATCTGCTGCTGAAGTCATCTTAACGATTCTTCATGCGGGTGGTAAGTTTGATGACAACAGCTATAAGGTTTCTGGTGGCTTACACGGTGTAGGTGTTTCAGTTGTAAACGCTTTGTCTAGTAAACTGGAACTCACAATTCATCGTGCTGGTAAAATTCATGAACAAGAATACCGCCATGGTGACCCTCAATACCCTTTAAAGGTGGTGGGCGATACAGATCGTTCAGGTACTCGTGTACGTTTTTATCCAAGTGCTGAAACATTCAGTCAGACCATTTTCAATGTCGATATTTTAGCTCGTCGTTTACGTGAACTGTCATTTTTAAATGCGGGTGTCCGAATTGTTCTACGTGACGAACGTGTTGGTTTAGAACATGTATTTGATTATGAGGGTGGTTTATCAGAATTCGTTAAATACATTAACGAAGGAAAAACGCATCTTAACGATATTTTTCACTTTACCACGCAAGCTGATAATGGCATTGGTGTTGAAGTTGCATTGCAATGGAATGATACGTACCAAGAAAACGTACGTTGCTTTACCAATAACATTCCTCAAAAAGATGGTGGTACTCACTTAGCTGGTTTCCGAGCTGCTTTAACTCGTGGCCTTAATAACTACATGGAAAACGAAAACTTACTCAAAAAAGAGAAGGTTGCAGTTTCTGGTGATGATGCACGTGAAGGTTTAACAGCAATTGTTTCAGTGAAAGTTCCTGATCCAAAATTCTCTTCTCAAACCAAAGAAAAATTGGTATCGAGCGAGGTAAAACCTGCTGTTGAACAAGCAATGAATAAAGCTTTTTCAGAGTATCTTCTTGAAAATCCAGCTGCAGCTAAATCAATTGCGGGTAAAATTATTGATGCCGCACGTGCACGCGATGCGGCGCGTAAAGCACGTGAAATGACTCGCCGTAAGAGTGCGCTTGATATAGCAGGTCTTCCTGGTAAATTGGCGGACTGTCAAGAAAAAGATCCAGCTTTATCTGAACTATATCTTGTCGAGGGTGATTCAGCAGGTGGTTCAGCGAAACAAGGTCGTAACCGTAAAATGCAAGCGATTTTACCGCTCAAAGGTAAAATCTTAAACGTGGAACGTGCTCGTTTTGACAAGATGATTTCTTCTGCTGAGGTCGGAACACTGATTACAGCATTAGGTTGTGGTATCGGTCGTGAAGAATATAATCCAGACAAATTACGTTACCACAAAATTATTATTATGACCGATGCGGACGTGGATGGTTCACATATTCGTACGCTGTTATTAACGTTCTTCTTCCGTCAAATGCCGGAATTAGTGGAACGTGGTCATATTTATATTGCTCAGCCACCACTTTATAAATTAAAGAAAGGTAAGCAAGAGCAGTATATTAAAGATAATGATGCGCTTGAAACATATTTAATTTCTAATGCAATTGATGAGTTGGCATTACATATCAGTGCTGACGCACCTGCGATTCGTGGTGAAGCGCTTGCAAAAGTCATTGCTGATTATCAGACATCACAAAAAAGCTTACAGCGATTAACGATTCGTTATCCTGCAACTTTGTTAGATGCTTTACTTGGTTTAGATGCATTTAAATTAGATCAAAATCAAGATGAAGCTTATGTGACGTCTTGGGCTGAGCAATTGCGTCAAGCAATTGAAACACAACAGCCAAGCTTAAGACCTGAATTCACGCTCGAAGCATTCGAAAAAGAACTCGCAGATGGTTCACGTGAAACACATTATTGGCCACGTTTAACAGTGTATGTACACAACCTTCCTCATCACTATTTATTAGATGCTGGTTTATTGGGTTCAGGTGAATATAAACGTTTACTTCAAAACTCAAAGAGTTGGTTTACGTTACTTGAAGACGGGGCTTATTTGCAAAAAGGTGAGCGTAAAGTCAATGTTGCTAACTTCCATCAAGTATGGCAACAAGTATTGGCAGATTCACGCCGTGGCATGATGATCCAACGCTATAAAGGCTTGGGCGAGATGAATGCAGAGCAGCTTTGGGAAACCACGATGGATCCTGAAAATCGTAATATGCTTCAAGTGACAATTGATGATGCAATTGAAGCAGATCGCATGTTCTCTTGTCTCATGGGTGATGATGTTGAACCACGTCGTGCATTTATTGAAGAGAATGCATTGAATGCAGATATTGATGCTTAATGCAATAAGTTAAAAAAAGCACTCTTAGGAGTGCTTTTTTTGTATCAATCTAAAATCTTAAGTCATTTTTTTGGAATTAATTTCAATAAAATGATGTGCTTGAAGTCACATATTTTATTTATTATATGAAATATAAAGATAATTAAATAAGCATTTACGAAATTAATAAATAATTAAAACTATAAAATTCAATAATTTATAATTAGATAATAAAAAATAGAGCAATAGCTCTATTTTTTTAAATAGAGAGTGATTAAAATTTTTGTCATGGAAAAGAATCCATTTAAATGCTTAAAAGGAACTAAGAATGAAAAAAACAACTCTGGCTTTATTGGCGGCTTCAACCATGGGTATGGTTTCAACTGCTCAAGCAAAGGTTGATGTGTGTGTATTTGATTTACTCGGTAAGTCTGGTGAATCGTTTCAAATGGCTCAAGAATGGGCATTGGCAGCAAAGGGCTGGGGTGCAGATATCAATCTGATTCCACGTCAAGATGAGGCTGTAGCCGATAATGATTTTAAAGCAGGTAAGTGTGATGCTGTTTTC
The DNA here is from genome assembly GCF_056779875.1 of Acinetobacter sp. ANC_7634. Classification (NCBI taxonomy): domain Bacteria; kingdom Pseudomonadati; phylum Pseudomonadota; class Gammaproteobacteria; order Moraxellales; family Moraxellaceae; genus Acinetobacter; species Acinetobacter sp. ANC_7634. The sequence goes on from NZ_JBWYIT010000017.1 coordinate 29,196, forward strand.
TTAACAGCGATGCGTGCTCGTCAATATAACAAGTTTGTGGGTTCGATTGACTCTTTAGGTGGCGCACCATCAAATGCAATTGCACAACGTGCGATTACTTTTGCTTTAGACAAACGTAATGCTGCAAAGATGGTCACAAATCTCGGTGGGAAAAAATATGAAGTTGCTGGTATTGCACCACTAGGGGCAGCATATATTTTCGTGCGTGATAAAAAAATTGATTCAATCGAAAAAGCTGCTGGTAAGAAATTCGCAGTATTAAGCTATGATCCAGCACAAAAAATTATGGTGCAACGTGTCGGTGCTCAAGCAGTAGGATCTGATGTTTCGAACTTTGTTGCGAAGTTCAATAATGGTCAGGTGGATATGGTGGGTGCACCAGCATATGCCTATAAGCCTCTTGAAATTTATAAAGGTTTAGGCAATACAGGGGCAATGTTTGATTTCCCTGTGGTACACATTACAGCAAACTTTGTGATGAAGCCTGAAAAATTCCCTGAAGGGTTTGGTCAAAAATCACGTGATTGGTTTGTTAAAAACTTGCCGAAAAGCTACGCAATGATCAAGCGTTTAGAGGGTGAAATTCCTGCTAAGTACAAAATGCAATTCTCAGCTGAAGAAAAGCTGAAATATCAAAAACTACTTCGTGATGGTCGTATGGATCTCACTAAACAAGGTATTTATGACAAAGAGATGATGTCTGTTCTTAAGAAAGCACGTTGCTCTGTCGATAAATCCAACTTCGAATGTTCACTTGGTGGTGAATAATTCTGATTTCTAAAGAAAAAATCCTAGACCTGGTCTAGGATTTTTTTTATTCATTTTATGTCATTTTCGCCAATGCACATTTATAAGAAAAAAGTATGCTTTAATCACAATAAGTAGTATTTAAATGATCTGTATCTAAAAACCATATACATACAGCATCTCAGGATCAGTATCTACACAATTGGATCGTGTAATCTCATTTTAGTTCAACACACTGACACTGAAGTTTAAGGTGTTCGATATGGGATATTCGAGACTATAAGAAAGAAGGAATAGGAAACAATAAAATGAATTTAACCAAAACATTATTATTATCAGCAGGTTTAATGACTGCTGCAACGGCTTCACAAGCAAAGCAAGTCGTCTGCGTGTTTGATCTCGTCGGGAAAAACGGCGATGTCTATGCGTTAATGAAAGATTATCAACTTGCTGCTAAGCAGTGGGGAGCTGATATTGAGCTTAAAGTCGGACAAAATGAAGGCGTAATTGCTGAAGATTTCAAAGCAGGTAAATGTGACGGTGTCAGTATCACAGGGATGCGCGGTCGTCAGTTTAATAATTTCACTGGCTCTTTAGATGCCATTGGTGCGATTACTAATCTCAATTTAGCTGTCAAAGTTATGCAAGGTTTAGCAAGTCCAACCTTTGCAAAGCATATGAAAAATGGCAACTATGAAGTTGCAGGAGTGATTCCTGTTGGCGATGCTTATTTAATGGTGCGTGATCGTAGTATTAATACGGTTGCTAAAGCTGCGGGTAAAAAGATCGCCGTACTTGATTATGATCAGGCACAAAAAATTATGGTACAGCAAATTGGTGCGCAAGCAGTGAGTTCTGATGTCACTAATTTTGGGAGTAAATTCAATAATGGCCAAGTTGATATTATTGGTGCACCAGCAGCGGTATTCCGTCCTTTAGAACTTCATAAAGGGCTAGGAACGAAAGGTGCAATTGTGAATTATCCAATTCTTCAAGTGACCGGTAATATCATCATTCGTCATGATAAATTCCCTGAAGGTTTCGGACAGAAATCGCGTGATTGGGTGAAAACACAATTACCACGTGCGAATCAAATTTTAGGCAAAATGAAAGCGGATATTCCGGCTAAATATTGGATGAATGTTCCAGCTGGAGATAAACCTGGTTATCAAAAATTAATGCGTGAATCTCGTATTGCACTTACTAAACAAGGTGTTTACAACAAACAAATGATGAAACTACTTTGGCAGTTCCGTTGTAAGAATGAACCGACAAACTTCGAATGTAGCTTGCAGGATGAGAACTACAAATAAGTTCATAGGACGTTACATTTAAATCCGATAAATTTACTCTGAATAAACTTTAAAGTTCGAGTTATGACCATATATTGAGTATGTTATACTTGATATATGGTCTTTTAATTTCAAAGCCTATTTAATTTTTTGAGGAATCCATCATGACTGCCCAAGCACTTGAGCTGACTGACAATGCTGCGAATAAAGTTCGTCAACTTCGTGAGAGCGAAGGAAATCAAGATTTGATGTTACGTGTATATGTGACAGGTGGTGGTTGCTCTGGTTTTTCTTACGGATTCAATTTTGCTGAATCTCAAAATGAAGACGATGCTGAATTTGTGAATGGTGATGTGAAGATGCTTGTTGACTCACTGAGTTATCAATATCTCGTTGGTTCAGTTGTGGATTATGTTGAAGGTTTGGAAGGATCACGCTTTATCGTGCAAAATCCTAATGCGACAACGACATGTGGTTGTGGATCTTCATTCTCTATTTAATATGCAGTAAAAAAAGCCCGCTAAGCGGGCTTTTTTTATGATAATTTTTGCTGTTCTTTCAGAATTAAATCAGTCAGCTCATGATAATTTTGAACTGGAATCCAATGATTCGCCTCTAAATGAATTTCCGTATATGGACCTTCAACATAATTTTGATTGAACTGAACACCTTTAGCATCAATTGCAACGTCATCTTTGCCCCAAATAAATAAAGTGGGAACTTTGACTTTATTGAATAGCGTTTTATTAGAGCTAAAAGGTAAACCTCGATACCAATTGAGTGATGGGCTGAGCCGTTTTTCTATAATCATTTCTTGTTTAAAGTCATTTAATTGTTCAACTGTCATTCCAGAATTTTTTAATAAAGCCTCGCCAATTTGAGGTGTTTTATTAAAGAGCAACTCAGGTATCCATGGAAGCTGAAATAGTCCCATATAATAGGATTTAAAAAGTTGTGTACTGCTGTAAAAAGCCCGCATAAATGCTGCTTTGTGAGGGACGGAGATCGCGGTCAAATGTTTAATTTTATTAGGATAACGTAGAGCAACTTCCCAAGCAACGACTGCGCCCCAGTCGTGTCCTACGATATATGAAGGCTCTCCAATTAAGTCGAGTAAAACATTTACATCATCTGCTAAATGTTGAATGGCATAATCTGCACGTTTCTTTGGTTGAGCCCTTAAGCTATATCCACGTTGGTTTAACGCATAGGTGCGAAAACCATGTTGGTTTAGTATTTCGGCACTATGCTGCCAAATTTTTGATGTTTCAGGAAAACCATGTAATAGCACAATTGGAGTGCCATCGATTGGACCGCTATCTATTACATCAAAAATAAGATTACCTTTTTGAAACTCAGTGATTCGTTGTTGTTTTTCCATAATCAATATCCTCTTTCCTTTACATATCTTTATCAAATTTGGATGATAGAACTAGGGCTGAACGGGTCAGTTCTAGGTGAAAGAAGGTCGTTCATTGTCTGACAATATTATGGGTTGATTAAACGGTGTATTTGTATTGGGATTTGTTTTTGTAAGAACGTTAAGCAAAGTCTCAAAGCTAAGGTCCGATAGCTTAAGCTCGGAGTAACCAAGTGGACATCTTCAGGGATTAGAGACCATTCAGGTAAAATATGAATCAACGTTGAGTTGACTAATTGATGGGCCACTTGGATTTCTGCAACGGCGGCAATACCTAAATGTGCTTCTACAGCAGCAAGAGCATGTTCGGATGGTGTCACCATCAGATGTGTATAAATTTTAAATTTTTTTATCGTACCGTTTTTGAAAAGTTTGATTTTGGACAGCTCGCGGTTATGTGAGATAAAATGATGATCACACAGTTGCTCTGGGTGTTCAGGAATGCCACAACGCATTTGATAGGTTGGACTGGCGCATAAAATTCTTCGAACTTGTCCAACCTTTTGAGCATGGAGTGTAGAGTCTGCTAAATCACCAAGTCTGATGGCTAAGTCATATCCTCCAGAAATCAAATCAACTTTAGTGTCATTCAAATCAATTTCAATATCAATGTGTGGATATTCAATTAAAAATTGAGAGATTAAAGGCAATACCACCAATTTTCCAAAAGTTCCCGAAGCAGCTATTCGAATTCGACCTTTGGGTTGTATTTCTAATTGTGTGAGGTCGTTCGTCAGCGATTCAATCTGATGAAATAGGGGGGAGATTTCTTTTAAGAAAATCTTACCAGCTTCAGTTAGTGAGCTTGAATTGGTATTTCGATTTAATAATCTAATATTTAAGGATTCTTCAAGTCTTGAAAGTCGATTAGATAACGTGGATTTAGCAATATCATAACGTCTTGCTGCCGCGGATAAACTTCCAGCATCTGCAATCAGTACGAACCAATATAGGTCATCGATTGAGTAGGGTAAGCTGTTCATAAAATCGAACACCACCTTTCATTTTTATTGTCTATTCACATCATTATAGAACCGCTAAGTTAAGTCAATTGATCAGATGTAGCAAATGATCTGATTTAGCAAATTGAGGACATAGCAATGACAATGAATTGTGATTTAGAAATTGGTACTTGTTCAGTAGCCGAATTGGAAAAAGGCCAAAATGCAGTGGTCAATGTAGCATCTGACCTCAGCCTGATTTATGTGGGTGACCCAATGTGCTCATGGTGTTGGGGAAGTTCAAATATCATTAAACAAGCGCGTGAATATGCAATTCAGCATGGTGTTGGCTTTCAAGTGATTAGCGGTGGTTTAAGACCTGGTGGAGGTGATGCTTGGACTGATACTTTCAAGAATTTTTTACGCACCGAATGGAAAAATATTCAGAGACTGACTCAACAACCTTTCACTGAAAAATTGTTAGAAAGAGCACATTTTAATTATGATACTGAGCCTTCAGCACGTGCTATTTACGTTGCTCGACAACTTTGGCAAGACCATGATCATCATGATGAAAAACTTTTGGCATTTTTTTCAGCAATCCAATATAAATTTTATGTGGATGGTGAAGATCCGAACGAGCTTGAATATTATCGAAGTATATGTGAAACATTTGAGCTAGATTTTGACGTATTCTCAACGTTGTTTGAATTACCTGAGACCCAAACAGCGACCTATGAAGAGTTCAAGCTTAATCGAAGTTGGGGCATAAAAGGGTTCCCAAGTTTTGCGATACGTCATGGAGACAATGTCAAAATCATAGGCTCTGGTCATGTGGCATTGGAAAAATTAACACAAGCTATTGATGACTTAATCAAAGATGCGCGTATATAAGGAAAAGTTGAATGGCGATTATTCTACAAATTGATTTTCCCTATGATGGACCTTGGGGGCATGAAATGTTTGAAAGTTTCAAAACACTCGCGGATTCAATAGCAAATGAGAAAGGCTTGATTTGGAAAATTTGGACTGAAAATGAAGCGTCCAAAGAAGCAGGTGGAATTTACTTATTTGAAAGCCAAGCAGATGCAGAGGATTATCTAAATATGCATCTTCAGCGTTTAAGGGAAAATGGCTTTACTGAATGTAGACATCGAATTTTTGCTGTAAACTCGCCACTTTCAAAATTGAATTTTGCACCTGTTTAAGTAAATCGATGTATCAACTCAGGATAGTGGATACATCGATTCTTCATTTAAACCGCAGTGATCGTTCCTAAAACTCGATCTCCTTGAGCTCCTGTCACTTCAGGTAAATTACCAGCAAGTTGGTTTACAAATCGCATAGCCAACCACGCAAAAGCGGTCGCCTCCACCCAAGTCGGTGCTAATCCCAAATCTGCTGTGGTTTGAACACTCCACTCATGTTTACGTAAACGCCAACGTAATTGTTCTAATAATTGTGAGTTGTATGCACCCCCCCCACAGACATAAACTTCACCTGTGTCCATAGGGGAACGATAAATGGCTTTTTTAATGGCACGTGTCGTAAGTTTCATCAGCGTTGCTTGAACATTTTCAGGCGTATCTTCAAGTTCAGCGTATTCAACATCGCTACGCCAATCCGCAATTTGTTCATCCAACCATTCCAAATTAAAGTCTTCACGACCAGTACTTTTTGGCGGCTCTTTCGAGAAAAAGTCATGTGATTGCAAACGATCAAGCAAAGCACGAATAGGCGTACCATAAGCAGCCCAATTGCCATTTTCATCATAAGGCTGCCCTGTGTAACGTTCACACCAAGCATCCATCAAAATATTGGCTGGTCCAGTATCAAAACCATATACGCCTTTAGGATCACCCGCAGGTAACATACTGACATTGGCAATTCCACCGAGATTTAAGATCACACGGTGTATCGTCGGATGCTGAAATAAGGCTTGATGGAATGCTGGCACTAGAGGTGCACCTTGACCACCAGCAGCCATATCACGGCGTCTAAAATCTGATACCACAGGAATTTGAGTGATTTCAGTAATAATGTTGGGATCACCAATTTGAAGGGTAAATCCATGTTCGGGACGATGACGAATCGTTTGACCATGAGATCCAATGGCTTTTATTTGAGTTCTATCGAGATTATTTTCTTGTATAAGTTGATTGATTCCATGACCGATCATCTGTGCTAAAGCGACATCAGCTTTACCCATGCGGTCAATTTCATTATCGTCTGGCAAAGTAAGTGCCATCAGTTCATCACGTAAATCTGGATCAAAGGCTAATGTCAGCGTTGCATGGATCTGTAATGGATCAAAAGAAGCGGCTACAAAATCGACGCCGTCCATACTCGTGCCAGTCATTACACCAATGTAGATTGTGGTCATGATTATTCTTAAGCCTGCATTGTGCTGAAAAAGTGTTAGTATATCGCACAAATTGAACAACAGATGTATTTGGGTTTTGTGATGTCAAATTTCCTGCCTGCTGAAGAACAACTTGCCCTCATTCAACGAGGCACACATGAAATTATTTCAGAAGAAGATCTTCTGAAGAAATTAAAATTGAATCGTCCTTTGAAAATTAAGGCGGGTTTTGATCCTACAGCACCAGACTTACACTTAGGTCATACGGTATTAATTAACAAGCTTAAAGTGTTCCAAGACTTAGGTCATGAAGTATTCTTCTTGATTGGTGATTACACTGCGATGATTGGTGACCCAACAGGTAAAAGTGCAACTCGTCCACCATTGTCACGTGAGCAAGTCTTAGAAAACGCGAAAACCTATCAGGAACAAGTGTTCAAAATTCTTGATCCAAATAAAACTAAGGTGGTGTTTAACTCAGAATGGTTTGCTCAAAAAACTGCTGCTGACCTGATTCAATTGGCTTCACAGCAAACGGTTGCACGTATGCTTGAACGTGATGACTTTACTAAACGCTATAACAACCAACAGCCGATTGCGATTCACGAGTTTTTGTATCCATTGGTGCAAGGCTATGACTCTATCGCGCTTGAGGCAGATGTTGAGTTAGGTGGTACAGATCAAACCTTTAACTTGCTGATGGGGCGTACTTTACAAGGTCGTTATAATCAAGAGCCACAAGTGTGTATCACTGTACCAATTCTTGAAGGTTTAGATGGCGTCAACAAAATGTCTAAATCTTTAGGTAACTACATTGGTGTATTTGATGCACCTGGTGCGATGTACCAAAAAGTACTTTCAATGCCAGACAGCTTAATTGAGCGATATTTCGAACTGCTGAGCTTCAAGTCAATGGAAGAGATCGAAGGCTTATTGAAAGAAATGGCCGAAGGTCGTAACCCTCAAGAAATTAAACGTATCTTAGCGCTCGAGTTAGTGGAACGTTTCCATGGAAGCGAAGCTGCTGCGAATGCACATAAAGGTGCAGGGAATATCATCACAGAGGGTGAGCTTCCTGAAGGAACGCCAGAAGTGACGATTTCACGTGGTGAATTCGGTGGTGAAATGTTTATTGCTTCTATTGTTCGTGCAGCAGGTTTAACCAAAAATGCAGCGCAAGCAAAAGATGCTGTTTCACGTGGAGCCGTAAAAGTTGATTGGGAAGTGGTGGATGCATCATTCTCAATTAACGAAAACAAAACAGTGATTGTTCAAGCAGGTAAAAAGGCCATTGCTAAAGTAACTTTTACTGACTAAATCATTAAGTTTTGAATGATTCAAAAGCCATCCTGAGTGATGGCTTTTTTATGTCAAGAATGAAATGAAGATGAAAGATGGATTAATTTTTGGTTGTTCTGGGTGAAATCCATTAAAATGCGCCATCCAATACTTATTTGTTTGAATATCTATGATTCAGTTAGACCAACTTACCATTCGCCGCGGCGGTCGCATTTTATTTGAAAAAGCGTCTATGCAACTTCACCCTGGTTGGAAGATTGGTTTAACAGGTGTCAATGGTGCAGGAAAATCGACTTTGTTTTCAGCCTTACTTGGGGGCATGGAATCAGATGGTGGCTCATTGACACGACCATCGGTTTGGACAGTGGCGCATATGGCGCAAGAGATTAAAGCGCTGGATATGAAAGCGATTGATTTCGTTCTATCCGGTGATGAAGAGTATTGGAATATCCAACACAAACTTGAGCATCCTGACGGATTGTCTGATCAAGATTTGGCAAATTTATATGGTCGTTTTGATGAAATTAGTGGCTATTCAGCGCCGTCTAAAGCATCACAACTGATGGCTGGCCTAGGCTTCTTTGAACATCAGTCAGAACTTAGTGTAAAAAGTTTCTCTGGTGGATGGCGTATGCGTTTAAATCTTGCGCGTACTTTGATGAGTCGTTCAGATTTACTCTTACTTGATGAACCGACGAACCATTTAGATTTAGATGCTATTTTATGGTTAGAAGACTGGTTGAAAGCATATGAAGGCACATTGGTACTGATTTCGCATGACCGTGATTTCTTGGATGCCATTACCGACCATATTTTGCATATCGAAAACCAAGAATTAACGCTTTATACCGGCAACTATTCAACATTTGAACGTACCCGAAGTGAACGTTTAGCTCAGCAACAACAAGCCTATGAGAAACAGCTCGAGCTACGTGCACATCTGCAAAAATATATTGATCGTTTTAAAGCTAAGGCAACCAAAGCAAAACAGGCACAAAGCCGTATTAAACAGCTCGAACGAATGCAAGAGCTTTCTGCTGCGCATGTCGATACGCCTTTTACCTTTAGCTTCCGTGAACCGACCAAAATGAGTTCTCCGTTGTTACAACTGGATAGTGCTGATATTGGTTATGGCGACAAACTGATTGTGACCAATGTGAAGCTACAAATCACGCCAACCAGCCGTATCGGTCTGCTGGGTATGAATGGTGCAGGTAAGTCCACATTAATTAAATCTTTGGTGGGTGATTTATCTTTAATCCAAGGTCAACGTAAAGCATCCGAATTACTTAATATTGGTTATTTCGCCCAACATCAAATGGATGCATTAGATGGTAATGCGAGTCCAATGTTGCAGTTATCTCGTATCGCAGATAAGAAGATCAGTGAAGCGACTTTACGCGCATTCTTAGGAAGTTTTGGCTTCTCTGGTGAGCGTATGGATACACCGTGTGAAAGCTTTTCTGGGGGGGAGCGTGCACGTTTAGCATTGGCTTTGATTGTCTGGCAGCGTCCAAATGTTTTAATTCTAGATGAACCGACCAACCATTTAGACTTGGATATGCGTCATGCATTAACTATGGCACTACAAGACTTTGAAGGGGCAGTGGTGTTGGTCTCACATGAACGCCAATTAATTGCAAGTGTCTGTGATGAATTACTCCTAGTGCATAACGGTAAATGTCGTGAGTTTGAAGGTGATCTGGTCGCTTATGCAGACTGGTTACGTCAAGCACGTGCAGAGTTGATGAAGCAAGGGCAGCAAGCACCTGAGCCAGTAAAATCTCAAGTGATCGATAAGCCTGTAGTTTCTAAAGTAGATAAAGAAGCACAGCGTAAAGAAGCTGCGCGTCGCCGTGAAATGAGTCGCCCAATTCGTAAAAATATCGAAAAATTGGAAGCTGAGATTGCAAAGATTCAACCACGTTTAGTTCAAATTGAGGATGCTTTAGGGGAGGCATCACTTTATGATGCGTCTCGGAAAGATGATCTTTTAAAATTAATGAATGAACAAAGTGAGCTTAAAGGAAAATTAGCACAAGCAGAAGAAAAAATGCTTGAACTGATGATGGAACTTGAAGAGTTAGAAAGTTCGTTTGATGAGTAATTTGTGATAAAAAGCCCAATGTAGATTGGGCTTTTTTATTAAAATAGGCGTTATTTTGGTCATAGTCATAAAAACTGTCATTTTAATTTTTTTATTTTATTTGTGTTTTTAATTCAACTTGACCTCAAGCTAACTTGAGTTTTGATCATAAGAAATCTAATAACAAAATTGGAAAAACGACAGTGCCATCATCAATCAATAAAACTTTTTTAATTCATGGAATCAGTTATGGTCTAGGAAAAGCGTTAGCTACTTTAGTTCCAAATGATGATGATTTAATCTATGGAATATCACGCTCAACCCCACAACTACCACGCCAGATTGAGTGGATTCAAACTGATTTAGCTTATCCTGTCCAAGCATGCAAGAAAATTAAAGACGTAATTGGAGATAAAGCATTAGATGTATTTATTTATAATGTAGGTGTTTGGGAGCAAGATGCTTTTACGCATGACTATGATTTTTCATCAATCTCAGCATTAGAAATTCAAACGATCATCAATACAAATATCACCAGTTGTATTTTATCTATACAATCCATTTTGGAAAATTTAAAGAAATTAGATCATGCCAAAGTGATCCTCATTGGTTCAACATGGGGTTTAGACAATCACAATGGAAAAGAAATAGTATTTTCAGCTACCAAATTTGCATTACGTGGAATTTCCCATGCCTTAAGAGAGTTGATACGAAAGGATCGAATAGGCGTTACGGTGTTAAATCTTGGATATTTAGCACCTGATTTTGATCTAGATACAACAATAGAATCTGTCCTAGAAGAAACAGACGAATCTTTAATTCCTGTGTCTGATGTAGTTGCTGCCGTTCATTTTGTGCTTAATACGTCTAGAGCATCTTGTGTGAAAGAAATTATGATGCCTGCAATGCAAGATACAAATATCTGATAATCATTTAAAAATTCAAAGATGTAAATAAAAAAACCGCGCTTTCGCGCGGTCTTTTATTTAAAGAGACAAATTATTTTTTGTCATCTTTTACTTCAGTGAACTCAGCATCTACAACGCCGTCGTCCGCTTTTTGTTGTTGACCAGCAGCATCACCTTGGAATGCATTTGGATCAAAACCTTGCGCACCACCTTGAGCACCCTGCGCAGCTTCATAAGCACGTTGAGTGATCGGCATGATGATGTTTTGAAGTGCTTCAGTTTTCGCTTTGATCGCATCAACATCATTTTCTTTTGTTGCAGCTTCAAGTTCTGAAATAGCAGTTTCAACCGCAGTTTTTTCATCAGCAGTTACTTGTTCGCCAAGGTCTTTTACTGCTTTTTGAGCAGAAGAAACTAATGCATCAGCTTCGTTACGCGCTTTTGCTAATTCTTCAAACTTACGGTCTTCTTCCGCATTCGCTTCAGCATCTTTGATCATCGCTTCAATTTCAGCATCGCTCAAACCTGAGTTTGCTTTAATTTGAATTGATTGCTCTTTACCAGTGCTCTTGTCTTTCGCAGATACTTTCAAGATACCATCAGCGTTGATGTCGAACGATACTTCAATTTGCGGCACACCACGTGGAGCAGGTGGGATATCGCCCAATTGGAAGTTACCCAACAATTTGTTTTGTTGAGCCATTTTACGTTCACCTTGGTAAACCGAAATGTCTACTGCAGGCTGGTTATCAGCAGCTGTAGAGAACACTTGTGATTTTTTCGCAGGGATTGTTGTGTTTTTCTCGATGATTGGAGTTAACACGCCACCCATTGTTTCAATACCAAGTGTCAATGGTGTAACGTCAAGTAATAGAACGTCGTTTTTATCACCTGAAAGTACAGCACCTTGGATCGCAGCACCCATTGCTACAGCTTCGTCAGGGTTCACGTCTTTACGTGGCTCTTTACCGAAGAACTCTTGTACTTTTTGTTGTACAAGCGGCATACGAGACTGACCACCAACCAAGATCACGTCAGAGATATCAGAAGTTGATAAACCAGCATCTTTAAGTGCAATCTTACATGGCTCGATTGTACGAGCAACTAAGTCAGCAACAAGACCTTCTAATTTCGCACGTGTTACGTTGATCACTAAGTGTTTAGGACCAGTCGCATCAGCAGTGATATATGGAAGGTTAATTTCAGTTGCATTCGAAGAAGACAATTCAATCTTCGCTTTCTCAGCAGCTTCTTTCAAACGTTGTAAAGCAAGTGGATCATTTTTCAGATTCACATTTTGTTCTTTCTTAAACTCTTCAACCAAGTAATCGATTAACGCGTTATCAAAGTCTTCACCACCTAAGAATGTATCACCGTTGGTAGACAATACTTCGATTTGTTGGTCGCCATCAAGGTCAGCGATTTCAATGATTGATACGTCGAAAGTACCACCACCTAAGTCGTAAACCGCTATTTTACGATCGCCTTCTTTCTTATCCATACCGAACGCAAGCGCTGCAGCTGTTGGTTCGTTGATGATACGTTTAACATCTAAACCAGCAATTTTACCAGCATCTTTCGTTGCTTGACGTTGAGCATCGTTGAAGTATGCAGGAACAGTAACTACCGCCTCAGTAACTGTTTCACCTAAGTAATCTTCCGCAGTTTTCTTCATTTTCTTAAGAACTTCTGCAGAGATTTGTTGTGGTGCTAGTTTCTTGTCGTTTACATCAACCCAAGCATCGCCATTGTCAGCTTTGATGATTTTGTAAGGTACAAGACCAATATCTTTTTGAACTGCTTGATCTTCGTAACGACGACCGATCAAACGTTTGATCGCGAATAATGTATTTTTCGGGTTTGTTACCGCTTGACGTTTAGCTGATTGACCAACAAGGATCTCGCCATCTTTATACGCAATAATAGACGGAGTTGTACGAGCGCCTTCAGCGTTGTCGATTACTTTAACTTTATCGCCTTCAAGTACTGCAACACATGAGTTTGTAGTACCTAAGTCAATACCAATAATTTTAGCCATTGATGTGTTCCTCGAAAATTTTGTTGTGATCTTTCACTTGTTATCCGATATGAGAGCCATTCATTATTTTTCAAGTTAAAAACTTAAAAAAATTTTTACAAACTCCCGTATTTCTTGACTTATTGGCCTACCATGACCATTGCAGGACGAAGTAAACGGCCAGAAAGGGTGTAACCTTTTTGAAGTACCGTACCAATCTCACCCGCTTTTGCATCTGGAGCAATACCTACTGCTTGATGCAAATCAGCATTAAAACCATTTTCAGTGTCAACTGCCACAACACCAAATTTTTCTAATGTTGCTAATAATGACTTCAGTGTGAGTTCTACACCTTCTGATAAAGGAGTTTTTTCATCACCTGCAGCAGCAATTGCACGTTCAAGGTTGTCAACTGAATCCAATAATTCTTTTGCAAATTTCTCTAAAGCAAATTTTTTCGCAGTATCCGCCTCACGCTCTAAACGTTCTTTGGTTTTTTCTGCTTCATACTTCGCATTTGCAGCAACTGCTTTTTCATATTTTAAGTTTTCAGTCAGCGTTGCGATTTGCGCTTGAAGGTCTTCTACAGAAACTTCAACTTCAGCTTGTTGATTTTCAACTTGCTGTTCAGTTTGTTCCGTTTGAACGTCCTGAGTTTGTTCGTTTTGCTCATTTGCCATGGAAGATCTCCGCTTAAATGGGTTTTTAAACATGTACAGTCCTTTGGCATCAGTGTTAACTGCGTTAATCTGAACTGCCATGCGTGTGTAATTCATCAATACAAAGGTAATGTGGGCGACTATAAATAATTCAAGCTTAAACGATGTTTATTTCTACTAAATTCATCTTTACAACAAGGAATGAAAATTTTCGATCCATTTAGAGAAATCTAAAGTCTAGAATAAGAAGAGGAGATGAACTGAAGAACGATTATAAAAATATGATTTTGTATATATTTTATATATAAAATATATAGATTCAGATAAAACAAGTCTTTCCTTTTAAAGAATCAAAACTGTATTATCTTTAACCAGATACTAACGCTGTAGTTTCTATTTATTTTGTTTTTGCTTTTTAATAGCTCATCCAACCTCCTTGGATGAGTTTTTTTTTGCTTGTCGAGATCTGAGTAACAATGTTAAGCAACCGATATACCGTGTAGCCACACTGTGATTCAGTCACCTTCAAAAAGGGTTTATATCGCACCACATATTCACTAAACAATAAATTAAATAAATGGCTTAGCACATATATTCAACTATAAAAGTTGAATTGCATTTTCTTTACACTTTTTTCATAAGTTCAACCTGAAGTCATCGAAACTTGAACCAAGAACTGACGCATGAAATAAAAAAGTCAGGAATGATAAGCCTTCAAAGTTAACTCTGACTTTGAATGTTTCAAGTAAGGAATTAAACAATGAAAAAATTAGGTCTCATTTCCCTGGCATTTGCAGCTATTGGTTTTGCTACTGTAGGTTGTACTTCAAACCAATCTGCTGAAACTGCTCAAGCGACTCAACCGACCACACAAACAGATGCTTCAATAGCGCAAGCGGCAACTACTGAAATGGATACCCAAAATGGTGTGGCTGTACAAGCTGACCCAAGTGTAGAGTCTGTTGAACCGATTCAAGCTGTCCCAGCTGAAGGTGCAGAAGCCCCTCAAGTTGTTGAGTAAAATGCAATGAAATTTAATTCATTTAAACTGCTTAGAATGGATTAAATTTTATGAAAAAGCAGAGAATAGAGAGTAAATAGGATGCCTTTACTGTCTATTTTTAGAATCACAGCACTTAAAAAAACCTAACATTCAAATGTGAATGTTAGGTTTGTGAGGTAACTTTAAATCAATTGTCTTGAGTCCACGAAAGCTTAACGATCTCGGCGATCATGTTGACGTTCCTGTTCTCGCTTCTTGCGATCCTGTTCTAAGCGCTTACGTTGTTCTTCAATCGCTTTTTTACGATTATCTTGATTCCAACGATTACGTTCAGCTTGACGTTGTTTTAAAATTTCCTTTTGACGTTGTTCAATCTGTTTACGACGATCATGCTCAGCACGTTCTTTATTACGTCGATCTGCTAATTCACGTTGTTGGCGTTGACGTTCATATTCACGTTTGCGCTTTTCTTGTTCAAGGCGCTGTTGATGTAAACGTTGTGCGCGTTCTCTCTCCCAACGTTGACGGTCATAGTTGCGATCATAATCACGATCATAACGATGGTCATAATTACCATTATAATAAGGGCCATCGTCAGGGAAGGCCACACAACCGACTGCAAGAACTGCTGTGGCCAATGACATTATCATTACTTTTATTGCCATAGCTTTCACCTTTATATATTGAATCAGGACAACCAAAAAATTCCTGATGTTGGATTAAATAGTCAATGACAAGACTGCTATAGTCAGATTAGCGTAAATAGGATTGAAGTTTGTATATTGATCAGTAGACTTAGTTAACAAAATAGTCATGAAATGGCTGATCGTGTAGAAAATATGAAGAATACGGATTTTTAAAAGGATCGGAATCGTGAATCAAAAAATACAACAATTACTTGAAAATGGTCAGGGTTCTGCAGGACGTGCATTAGATCGACTCCCAAAGATCGTTCAAGAATCTCTAGTGAAGTTACTTGGCTATCCCTATGACTATCCTCAACTCGATAGCTTTACAAAATGCTTGATGGCTGCACAGTTGAAACAAGGAAAATCAGGCTTTATTGGCGCTGATATTGATAAATCAAGAAAAGAATTTGAAAATCAAATCCAATCCATCACACATAAATCATCTCATGTTCAATATGTAGAAGATATTCGTCTTCCTTTACAAAGTGGTACTGTATTTGCCAGACATTATCATCCTGCTCCGAATAAAAAACTACCAATGATTGTATTTTATCATGGTGGTGGGTTTGTTGTCGGAAGTGTGAATACACATGATGAAGCGTGCCGAATCATTGCGAATTATGCAAAAGCACAAGTAATCAGTATTGATTATCCTTTAGCACCAGAAGTTTCTCCACAATCATTGATTCAATCATGTGAAGATGCATTGGCATGGGTATATCAAAATCGCCGTCACTTTAAAATCTTAAAAAACCGTATTGCTGTAGCAGGAGATAGTGCTGGCGGTAATATTAGTGCTGTCGTTGCTCAACGTGCATTGAATGCCAGTTATGCGCCTCAAGCTCAATTTTTAATATATCCTGCGGTGGATTTCAAAAGTCGTCATCCATCATTCTTTGCGTATAAAGATGGTTTAGTATTAACCAACAGCGATATTGACTATGTGACAGAATACTACGCGACAAGACATAAAGTTGCTTTGGATAATCCACTAATCTCCCCAACATACGGCAATCTAAAAAAATTGGCACCAGCTTATGTTGTTACAGCGGGACATGATGTATTGCATGATGAAGGCAAAATTTACGCCCACAAATTACGTCAAAATGGCACTAAAGTGTTGTATCAAGATTTTGAAGATCAAACACACGGATTTATTAATCTAACGCTAATCTCAGGGCGTTCTAAAAAATTGTTGATTGAAATGAGTAAAGAGTTTAGAAGATTTTGGGATAAAAATAGTTAATAGATCCTTACTTTCAAATCCTGAGATTTAAACGAAACTCAGGATTTTTTCTTTATATAGAGTAATCGAATAAAAATACTTTGATGCTTAACAAAAAACTGAATCTTTTCTGGCGATTGATTCATGAATAATAGATAAGATAAAACATCAATAAGAGGATAGCGTATGTTAAAAAAAATGATGTTAGGTGCTTCTGTTGCGGCGATGAGTACTTTGTCTTTGGCAGCAAATACGCATATGCAAATCAAAACATCAGCAGGAGATATCGAAATCGAGTTGTTTAATGATAAAGCTCCGATTTCAGTAAAGAACTTTGAAACTTATGCGAAAGCTAATTTTTATAACGGCACAATCTTCCATCGGGTTATTCCAGGGTTCATGATCCAAGGTGGAGGATTAGATGTATCGATGAAAGAAAAAGCGAATCGACCTCCAATCAAGAACGAGTCTTATAATGGCTTAAAGAATAACCGTGGCACTTTAGCCATGGCACGTACAAACCAGCCTGATTCAGCAACAAGCCAATTTTTTATCAATATTGCGGATAATGATTTTCTAAATAAAGCGCCAATGAATCCTGGTTATGCTGTGTTTGGTCAGGTAACTAAAGGCATGGATGTTGTCGATAAAATTGCAAAAGTGCCTACTGGTAGATTTGGTATGCATCAAGATGTGCCAAAAAATCCTATTAAAATTTTAAGTGTGAATATAAAACCTTCAAAAGCGAAATAGTGATTAAAAAAAGAAGCAGAAATATTAAATTAATATTTTTGCTTCAATATTATAGGGTTAAGTGTAAATGTGATTATTAATGAATCATAATGGTGCATAAAAATAGAACACTCAATAAAACATGGGGTTAAAAGCACTTGCAATGATTTCGAAATGCTC
>NZ_JBWYIT010000018.1:0-21290 GCF_056779875.1 Acinetobacter sp. ANC_7634
GTGAACAACTCAAACAGATTTCGATTCCTGTATTGATTATTGCAGGTCAACAAGACCCTGTGACCACTGTGGCAGATGGTCAGTTTATGCAGGGCGCGATTGCGGGTAGTCAACTTGTTGAGATTAATGCTTCGCACATTTCGAATGTTGAACAACCACAGGCGTTTAACCGAGCTGTGGCTGAATTTATTCAGGCTTAAGTTCGGAACAACTCAAACCTGAACTCAGGAAACATCACTTGTCACGGGTGACTCATCTTGACGCTTTGCCAGATTGCTCCACCAGTCTGGCTTTTTTTTTCACAGTAATTAGACCATGAACAACGACAATTAAATATCAGTCTCGTGATTCCTTAAAACGGCGATAGTTATGTCATAAGTGATTGAAACGATTTCACTCATCATTCTCAAAGATTCAGATGATTCTTCTAATTTTATCTTAAATCAATTGTTTAAGTAAATTTTTAAAGCGTTGTTTTAGAAGCTAAAATCCGCTTAATTGTGCCTATATCATAGTTTCTATTACCCAATTATGATCAACAACGATTAGTCGTTAGTATTTAAATTAAAAACCCATCACCTAGATGATGGGTTAATTGTTGATGTCTCAAGATTTAGATTAATACGCCCACTGGATGAGCAATCGAAATAGACCAGCAATCAATAATAGACTTAAAAAACCACCGAGCCATAAAACAATAAACCACCCTGCTTGATTCAGTTTCATTATCATTCTCCTCAGTGATAACCTTCGTCACCAACACGAACCTTGTCTCTAAATACCCAATAAGATAAAGCGGTATAAAACAATATAATTGGGATTAGAATGAGTGCACCAATGAGAGCAAATAATTGACTACTTTGAGGTGCAGCAGCTTGCCAAATCGTTACACTTGGCGGAATGATATTAGGCCATAAACTAATTAAGAAGCCCGTATACGCAAGAAATACCAAAGCCAATGTATAGATGAAAGGCGCAAACTCCTGACGACGTTTACAAGCTCTGAGCGCTAGGAAAGTGAAAATCAATACCAGTATTGGTACGGGACTGAAATACCACATTTGTGGCTGACTAAACCAACGCTGTGCAATATCGTCATGTACAAGGGGAGTATAAATACTGACAGCGCCAAATATTAGAAATAACGCGATCATAAGCTTAGGCATCAGACGGTACATATGATCTTGTACACGCTCATCCGTTTTAAAAATTAACCATCCACAACCGAGTGTCGCGTATAACACAACAACGCCTAAACCTGTAAAGAGTGAAAATGGAGTGAGCCAATCCAGACCACCACCCGTGAACACACCATTGGTCGTCTGAATTCCTTGAATATAAGCGCCTAAAATCACACCTTGTAAAAATGAAGCTAAAATTGAACCCCAAATAAATGCTTGGTCCCAAAGTGCCTTAGTCCGATTAGCCTTAAAACGAAACTCAAAAGCGACTCCACGAAATATAAGCGCGATCACCATTAAGGTGATGGGCATATATAATGCAGACAACACAGTCGAATAGACCAGTGGAAAAGCGGCAAATAAACCAGCTCCACCAAGTACCATCCAAGTCTCATTGCCATCCCATACGGGTGCTACAGTATTCATCATGACATCACGCTCTTGGCGATCTTTCACAAATGGAAATAAAATACCAATTCCCAAATCAAAACCATCAAGAACGACATAAATCAACACACCTAGTGCGATGATCACAATCCAAATCAATGATAAATCAATCATTTCAAATTCTCCTGATCATTCACCCTGTTTGATGCTTCAAGTTGTTGTTCATTATCAATGGTACTCATCGGGCGTTTAGACGCTCGGATCACTTCGCCATCTGAATGTGGTGTTGAATAAATAAATTCTGGTCCTTTTACCATCATTTTCAACATATAAAAGATACCGATACCAAATACGATGCAGTACACCACAACAAAAATAATTAGCGTCAGCCCAACCTGTTCCGCAGAGACAGGAGATAACGCATCTTTCGTACGCATTACGCCATAGATAATCCAAGGTTGACGTCCCACCTCTGTGGTAAACCAGCCTGCCAATAATGCAATAAAACCTGAAGGCCCCATCCACAAAGCAAACTTGTGCAACCATTTAGAATCATAGAATTTGCCTGTCTTACGTAGCCATAGACCAAATACAGCCAGTAAGATCATGAGCATGCCCATACCCACCATGATTCGGAAACTCCAAAAAACGATGGTTGAATTAGGTCGATCCTCAGGAGCGAATTCTTTTAAGCCTTTAACCTCACCATTAAGAGTATGTGTCATGATAAGGCTACCCAGATTTGGAATACCAATCGCATATTTAGTTTCTTCAGCTTCCATATCTGGAATACCAAATAGATACAACGGCATACCATGATCTTTATTGGTTTCCCAATGACCTTCGATTGCAGCTAATTTAGCAGGCTGATGTTCTAAGGTATTCAATCCATGTAAATCACCCACGAACATCTGTAGTGGAGCTAAAGCAAGGATCATCCACATTGCCATCGAGAATGACTTTTTAACTAACGCATCACGGCGTCCTTTGAGTAGATGCCATGCAGCAGTTGCGGCAACCAATAAGCCTGAAACCAAGAAAGCGGCCAGTGCCATATGCGCTAATCGATAAGGAAAGGATGGGTTAAAGACAATCGCGAACCAATCTTGAGGAACGATTATTCCATTTTCAAATGCAAAGCCTTGAGGTGTTTGCATCCAGCTATTAGAAGACAGAATCCAAAACATGGATATACATGTTCCTATTGCCACCATTAAGGTTGCAAAAAAATGCGTCTTTGGTCCAACTCGCCCCCAGCCAAACAACATGATACCGAGGAAACCAGCTTCTAAGAAAAACGCACTGAGTACTTCATAAGTTAGCAATGGTCCAGTGACACTACCAGCTATACGTGAAAATTCACTCCAGTTGGTTCCAAACTGATAGCTCATCACCACGCCTGAAACGACACCCATACCAAATGAAAGTGCGAATATTTTTATCCAAAATTTAAACAGATCTCGATAAACAGGATCATTCGTTTTAAGCCAACGCCATTCGAGCACAGCCAAAAAACTTGCCAATCCAATCGAAATTGCTGGAAAGATAATGTGAAATGAAACAGTGAATGCGAATTGAATACGCGCCAATTCGAGCGCTGTTAGTCCTAGATCCATGACGTCACCTTATCGTTGAGTTTTGTGGTGAATGTTGTTCCTCACTGAGTTTAAAACTACAGTTAGAATTACATTGTAGATGTCATGTATCACTCCGATAACACGCGATTTTAAATTCACTTTTTTGAGGATGAGTGAATACCGTCTGTTGGCTACAGACTGTTTAAAGATTTTTTTCATAATATTGAACTCTACATAAATTGATTAAGATCAAAATGATCCAAGGTTTAAATCAATTAGAGTCCAAAAGGTGGCGCTCGGCCTTGAGGCAGAAGATAGAGCTTCTGTAGAGAAAAATAGACGTGCCAAAAAGAATTGCGGTAGAAGCTCAACTTAACTTGTAAGCGATCAAAAATTTCTTTTACACCAAAATCAAATGGTAAGACGAGGTCTCCATACACAGTACAATATTGGCATTGGTGAGTAATTTGATTATGGTCGTGATGATGTTCGTTTTCACTCAAATGGTGGACGAGATCGTGATAAGTCTCATGAACATGCTGATGGCGTTCTGGAGAAAGTAAATTATGCATAATAGACATGCATACCGGAGCGACATGAAATTTCTCCGGTAAGATCGGTTGTAAATAAACCGCTAGTTGTAATAACACCGTTGCAAATGCAATGATGAGTCCACTAGATCTTAGCAAAATTTCCTCTCAACTCTTTTCGATAAAGAGTGTTTAGAAACATAGAAAAAAAATCAAGTTAATAACCGACTAGGCTGATCAACTTTCATACTTAACTATACGCCTATTGAACTTGTTTTTAAAGCCTTTTTCAATTTTATACATAACATGTATTTATAATATCTATAAAAATTAAAGTAGCTAAATTTTATGATTTGAAAAAATTTAAAGGGATTTTCAAATAAGATACTCCATTGTGTTCAGTGGGCGGAAATTTGCCACCGTTCATATTGATTTGAATGGCTGGTAAAATGAGCTTTGGCATCCCCAATGTCGCGTCACGGCTATTGCGCATTTCCACAAAATCATTCTTTTTTGAATCAATTCGAATGTGTATATTCGATTTTTTTTGCGTTCTTATATCCGTTTGACACATATATTGGTGTCGATTTACTGGTAAATAATCGTGACATAGATATACACGCATATGATCAGGCAGTTGATAAAGCTTCTGAACTGAATCAAATAATTCTGCTGCACTGCCCCGTGGAAAATCACAACGTGCTGTACCATAGTCTGGCATAAATATAGTATCACCCACGAAAACTGCATCACCTATCACATAACTAAGACAAGCAGGTGTATGACCAGGTGTTGGAATGTTGTAGGCTTCAATTTCTCCAATTTTGAAACACTCATGATCTTTAAATAAATAATCGAATGGTTGCTGTCCGTTTATTGCCTTAATATCCAATTGATAAATTGAGCCAAATGTTTCTTGTACAATTCCAATATGATGACTCATGGCAATTTTGCCACCCAGCTTAGATTTTAAATATTGCGCAGCGGTCAAATGATCAGCATGCACATGTGTTTCTAAAATCCACTCAACCTTGTAATGCTGTTCATGTATGTATTGAATAATCTGGTCAGCATGTTCCGTCGTTGTTGTCGCAGAAACAGCATCAAAATCTAAAACACTATCGATAATGGCACAACTTAATGTCACAGGATCAGCCACGACATAACTAAATGTATTGGTATTTTGATCAAAAAAATCTTTAATTAGCGGCTTAATTTGATCTTGAGTGGCATCTTTCATCACTAGTTTCATAATTATGCTCCCATCCATTTACGGTGAATCAAAACTCCTATCAACATCGCAATCACAAAATAGAGTGATTGATAATGCCCTAAACCAATCAATGTTAATCCTGGTGCTGGACAGATGCCTGCGATGCCCCAGCCTATCCCAAACAAGCTAGCACCTATAATGAACTTGTTATCAAGCTGATTGCTCTTTGGTAGATCAATAGTCTCATTGAATAGAGTTAAAGGTTTTTCACTTCTGGTTATGATCTGAAAGGGTATGAATGCCACGACAATGGCACCCATCATGACAAATGCCAAACTTGCATCCCACTCGCCAAATAAATCAAGAAAATTAAGAACTTTTTCAGGGTTCGACATCCCAGATAACATGAGCCCCACGGAAAAAAGTGAGCCAAACAAAAAAGCAAAAAGGTTTTTCATTTAGAATGCTCCTGTGACATGCCGAATTATATAAACCGTTATAAAGCCTGTCACCATAAAGCTCAGTGTTGCCACAATAGATCTTTTGGACAATCTACTTAAACCACAAATGCCATGCCCACTTGTACAGCCAGAACCTAAACGTGTTCCAAATCCAACAAAAATACCTGCCATGATCATCATGAATGGACTTGCTTCGAGTTCAATTTCAGGCTGAACCCAAATACCATAGATAAAGGGTGTGATGATGAGACCCAGTAAAAACCACAATGCTGGTGTTTTGAAAACTGTATGCGGATTTAGTACTTGACCGATTAAACCACTAATCCCTGCTATTCGACCATTCACACATAAGTATCCAACCACAGATAAACCGAGTTGTGCTCCACCTAAAAAAGCAATCACAAAATCATGCATAACAATTTACATATTTACAATATATTTTTTTATATTATATAATTTTGAAAAATAATCAAGATGATTTAACATACGCATCCTTCTGTTTCAAAGGAACATCCTATGCCGTCTGATGTTGAATTCAATCAAATGGATTTTTCACAAGTTGATCAAGTCAGCGATCGACTTAAAGTCCTGTCGAATCCTGATCGCTTAAAGATACTTTGTATTTTAGTAGATGGTGAATTGAACGTTCAGGAAATTGAGAATCGAACTCAAATTTTTCAACCCACGCTTTCACAACAGTTAACCGTATTACGTAAAGCTGAAATGGTGGTGACTCGTCGTGAAGGTAAACAAATTTTTTATCAAGTGAGTGATCCTAAAGTCCTCACCATTATGCAAACGCTTTATCGCTTATATTGCGATCCTACTTCATAATCTTGCAATTCTTTCAGTTGTGGATATGAGACTCAAATACGATCATATTCTCCATGCAAATGACCATGTATTAAATTTTAAAGTTTTGTATTCAAGAGTACTAAAGTCCAAAAAATTCTATTTTTCAAAAACTTCTTGCAAGTCTTTTGCCATTCCTTGCATAGACTTGAACTCTCCTTGTTGATTTTTCCATACCATAGCTGGCGTGGAAAAAAATCCATATTTATCCATGAGTGACTCGTTATAGTCGATTTTTTCATGTAAAGATTTTGATATATTTTGCGTAACAACTAATCGCTCTTTACCTTTCTTTTTATTGTAGTCATTAAATACTTTAGCAGGATCACTTGAGTTAAGTATGGTGACAATCTGCCCTCGACTTTCTTCTCGAATCACACCAACTTGTATATGTCGAAGTTGAACTTTTCCCGAGTTTACCCATGGTCGTGCAGCTTCCCAAAATTGATGGCAATATGGGCAGTTAGGATCTGAAAATACATAAACAACGCGTGCTGCTGTATTTTCACCATCTTGAATCCAAGTCGACTTTTCAATGCTCTTCCATACATCATCTAATACGGCGTCTTTGACATGTGTATTTAATGCTTCAATAGAAATATTTTCACCTTGAGCATTATATAAATCACCCATAATGTAATATTTCTGATCTTTAGAAATAAAAACCGTGCCTGGATGTTGGTTCATATGCCCTGCCCATCTTGTCATACCTGCTGGTGCTGGAATTTCTTTTACAAACTCAAAGCCCTCTGCTGAAATCTGCTTTTTTAAATCCGCATAACTGACGCTACTTATTAAAAATACGCTAGACAACAATATTAATTTATTTATATCTTTCATAACCTTTAGCTCTACTCAGCTGTCATTTTAATTAAATATTCTTGCAATTTTGCAGCGCTTAACTCACCCATATGTCTATCCACCAATTTACCTTTTTCATCGTAAAACAATGTAGTTGGCAAGCCAAAACTATTGCTCTGCTTGGGCATTTCCCCATTTACATCAAGTCTGACATTTTTAAAGTTGAAGCTGTGTTTTTGTAAATAGTTTTGAACCGTTGTGATATCTTCACCTTGATTGAGCATCACAAAATGAATATTGGGATGAACCTTTTGTGCTTGAAAAAGTATTGGCATCTCTCTATGACATGGCGGGCACCAACTCGCCCACAAATTAACGACTGTAGGCTGACCCAAAAAATCTGTGAAATACCCTTCATTCTTATTTTCACTATGATCAGTTGGGAGTATCTGAAAACTTAGATCAGGATAAAAACTTTCAACCTTGTATTGAGTTTTTATCATTACGCCAATCGCTACCCAAAATAAAAACACCCCAACTAAAATGATCTTCATTTTTGTTCGTAAGCTTCGATTGAGAATGATATAGCTTAGCCCACCGAAGAATAATCCACTCCATAAGCTAAATCCTTTATCTTGGATTTTGAGTATATCTAAAGGATTTGCAATATAAGTCTCCCAATAGAACATAACAAAGATGACTCTAGCGGCAACTGCTCCAATAATGATGCTTGTCCACACTGAATCTTTACTGATTTTGACTTGGGTATCTGTCCATTTATAGTGATGACCTAAAACATTAATCAGCATACTGATGAACAGTATCCCACTGAATAGAATCAATAAAACCCATGGAAACATGAGTGATCCAAGTTGAATCCCATCAAATGAAATCATTACTGAACCATCCCGACAGATTGTTCCTGTAATCGATTTAATAACTGTGTTGTAGTAAAAGTACCAGTCAAACGCAGATCACGTATTTCATCATGTTGCGTATTTAAAAAAATAAATGTTGGCGGACCTAAAATTTGCCATTTTTTTAACAGTTCATCTTGGCTTGGTTCAAAATGAGTGAGATCTAATTTAATTAAAACCAACTCATTGAGTTTGGCTTGAACATCTTCACGTGGAAGTACCTCTTTTTCTATTGGTTGACATGCAACACACCAATCTGCGTAAACATCAATTACTACGGCTTTACCTTGATTTGCTTTCAAAACATTTGAAAGCTGCACGGCAGAGTTGACTTTATGCCATGTATGCAATGTTTTGGCCTGCGTTACAAGCGAGTGCGTATACCCTTGCTGCACATAATTCACTCCTAAAAACATCATGCCAAGACTGAGTAATATGATGATGCTTTTAACCACTATTTTTTCGACATAAGGTCGCATTTTCCAGAGTAAATATACAGCGAATCCAAGAAGTAAAAGACCCATCAGAATTTGATAAATACTGGTTGGAATAAGTGGCCGTGCAAAATAAATGGCCACAAGCAACATCACGAAACCAAAACAGACCTTGAGTCGATCCATCCATACCCCAGGTTTAGGTAAAAAATGCGTCCCGAAAACTGCCGCAATAAAAAGCGGCAAACCAATCCCAATGCCCAAAACAAAAAGATAAGTCGACCCTAATAAAGGTTGGTTCATCTGTGAGACAAATATTAATGCTCCAGCCAATGGAGCACTCATGCAGGGTCCAACAATCAGTGCAGAAATCATCCCCATGAGTCCTGCACCGATCAATGTTCCACCTTTTTGTTTTTGTTGCCAAAGATCTAAGCGTTGTAATATTCCTTGAGGTAAAGAGATTTGAAATGCACCGAAAAGATTAAGGGCAAAAGTAATAAATAGGAGACAAAAAATACTAATGAAGATCGGACTTTGCAACCAACGCTGAAAACTATAGCCCAGTTGAGAAACAACGAATCCCATTAACGCATAAACGATAGCCATCCCTGTGACAAAAATAAAAGCTATTATCGCGGCACGATAACCTCTGTGATTTTGCACAAGAATGCCTGATAAAATCGGAATTAAGGGCAATGAACAAGGCAAGAATGCCAACAATATTCCAAGTCCTAAAAACACCAATAAATTAAGCCATACACTTTGTTGAGAGAGCAAATTTAAAAAAAATTGATCGTTGTTCCATACACTCGAAAAGCTCGCTGGCCTATTCAGATTTTCTTTAGATAAATTTGCATCTAGTGTGGATTGATCCTCACTGATTAAATTATTTTCCCCAAATTCGGTTTTATCTCGCTCAAGCGCAGTAGCGTTAAAATTTTTACGATCTGAGACTGTATTATTATCCTTTGAAATGAGTTGTGTTTCTGTTTTTGGTGAAGCATTTTCTTGTACATCTCGAGTATTTACAACTCCATTAGATGCCGCTGAAATTTCTTTGAGATTTAAAACTTTCTTAGCTTGTGTAGTTTGCTGCGCTGGGAATAAACCTGTGCTGTCAGTTGTTATCGTTGTTCTTTGAATCGGATAACATAAACCACTTTCAGCACATCCTTGCCATTGAATCTTAAATTCTTGATTTGGTTTGACTGGAATATTGCTGATTACATCCTGATAATGTACTTGGGTCATACCAAAGTTTGGATCATCTTTCTCTTTTGGGCGTGGTAGAGATAACTTTACAGGACCTTGAATGTCTGAAACTTTGATTTGATCATGATAGAGATAGTAACCATCTGCGATCTTCCATTTTAGTTCAGCTTGATGATGACTGACTGATACTGCCTCAAATTGAAATGCTTGATCTGGTGGTAGAAAATCTGCAAATGCAAAACTACTCACCAAAGAACCAAGCAATAAACTACCCTTAAACCACTTATTCATATTGACTGTATCAGTTCCTGTCTAGTCGTTCAAAGTTCAAAGAATGAATTAAGAAAGCGTGATAAAACAAATGCCGCTTCAACACCAATCGTCACTCGAGATCGCTCATACATTTGTACTCGCACTAACATGAACTTTATATCGCAAAAAATCTCATTATTCCGTTGGAATTCTTTAAATATTTCTGTTGATCACCTTGGCACACCGTTTGTGATTGAGACTTTACTCGAACCACGAAAGAAACCCTCATTTGATTCACCGAGTACTCAACATCAAGATTAATCATTCTTTCAAAATACGATGCGATTGAATGACGGGTACTGAAAACTCAAGTTCAGGTTAAACATCTTTGAAATTGAACGAATTGATACTTATATTGATTGAAGACAAAATAAGTTTAGATGAATTTATTTTAAAGTGTTCTGTTGTATCGATTGGCTAAGATAAGCAGCATGCGTATATTAATGATGCTCAGACCTTGTCAAAAATCAAACAGGCCTTATAACACTGTGATCAAAAAAATTCGTGGTTTAAAAATCATATAATTAGCCCACTCAAATTTAATTAAAATACCCAACGACAATATGTGTGAATTAAATCACAAAATACACCAAATCAACATGTAAGAAAAACTTCACAATATAAGAATTAATTTTTAATAACTTTGAATGAAATTACAAAATATTTCGTTATGAGTTATTTATCAATATTCAACTAAAATAGTGAGAATTTATTCTCATATTAAATTAAATTCAAAAAAAGAATCACACTTAAATATTTAAAGAAAACAATAATAAAACATAAAATACTGATTTATATATACTATTAATTTTAATAAATATTAATCCAATCACAAATAATATAATAAAAATATAATAAAATACAAAATATATATAAATAAAATAATTCATCTAAACAACAAAATAACAAATAAAAAAATATTATTGTGACTCAAATCTCATTATAACCACCATGATATTAATTCGTTCAAATTAATAATTAAAATAATGTTTGTTTAATTAATCTAAATATTGAACAATAATTAAACATGAAATCTAGCTATTAAAAACCAAGCTAGATCTCAAATAATATCCCATCATTAAGGTGTAATTATGAAATCCTTCGCGTTTGGTATTATAAGTTCAATTGCATTAATCTCGACTGGCTGTGTTTCAACCACATCATTAGGCACTGTAGCTTCCGAACGCAAACAACTCATGATTATTCCGGAATCAGCTTGGAATAAAATTTCAAATCGTAGCTATAATAAATTTGAAAAGAAAGCGAAGACTAAGTCTTTATATCTTGAAGATCCACGCTTAAATCAAATTTTGGCACGTTTAATCCCACATGCTAATCAATATTTACGTGAAGGTCGTCAACCAATTCAATGGCGAATTAACGGTGTGCTCAGTAGCAAACCGAATGCCCAATCCTTTCAAAGTGGGCAAATTGTTGTTAATTCGGCTGTATAT
This sequence comes from Acinetobacter sp. ANC_7634, assembly GCF_056779875.1. Taxonomy (NCBI): domain Bacteria; kingdom Pseudomonadati; phylum Pseudomonadota; class Gammaproteobacteria; order Moraxellales; family Moraxellaceae; genus Acinetobacter; species Acinetobacter sp. ANC_7634. The sequence continues at coordinate 11,335 of NZ_JBWYIT010000018.1, forward strand.
ATGTTTGAAAACTTATCAGATGATGAATTAGCCACTCTAATTGCGCATGAAATGGCACACATTATCCGTAATCATAGTCGTGAAAAGGCTTCTCGTTTCGCAGCAATGAATTTGGGTCTAATGGGTGCAACCATGGGAACTGGGGCTGCCATCGGGCTTGCAAGTGGTTTATCTGGAAATCAAACCAATATGTCTCATCGCCGTCATCTAGAAGAAGAAGCTGATTTGATTGGTTTAGATTTGATGGTGAGAGCGGGCTACAATCACAATGCAGCACTCTCATTTTGGGATAAATTCGAAGCAAATCTCAACAAACGTAAAATGAATAAAGATCAATCAACTTTGTTTGCAAGTCATCCGAGCAATGACCAACGTAAAGCATTCTTAACTGAACAAGTTATGCAGATCGAGATGTATCAAAAGGATGTCAACCTTACTGCATTACGATAATTTAGTATAAATAATAAAGCCCAACGCTATGTTGGGCTTTCTCATTTATGGATCAACAAATAAATCGACCATCAATTCCTCATCTGATGGCTCAACTCGATATTTTTCGAAATCAGTTTCACCTTTCTCTCTTAATATCTCTTCATCGATCATCATACGACCCGTGATCGAACGTTTCTCACTCGTCAAGATTGCATACGCTGCATCAGCCATGATTGCCGGTTTCCGAGCCTTGCTAAATAACTCACGTCCACCGAGAGAAAATTCTATCGCTGCAGTTGCAATAATGGTTCTAGGCCACAAGGCATTAACACTTATTCCATAACGTTCGAATTCTTGATTCATTCCCATGGTCAACATACTCATACCATATTTACTGATGGTGTAAGGAGAATGAACCGCAAACCACGTTTCTTTTAAATTTAAAGGTGGAGAGAGACTAAGAATGTGTGGATTTTGACTTTGTTTTAAATAAGGCAAGGCAGCTTGACTACAGACCATAACGGCGCGAGTATTAACTTGATACATAAGATCAAAACGATTTGGATCAAGCGTTTCAACCCCACTCAAATTAATCGCACCAGCATTATTAATGAGGACATCTATCCCACCAAAATGTTCAGCAGCCTGTTTCATTGCGGCTGCGACAGCATCTTGATCTCGTACATCAAGTTGGATAGCTAATGCTCTCCCACCAGCTGCTTCTATTTCTTTTGCAACAGAATGAATCGTACCACTGAGTTTCGAATGTTCAGTGCTCGTTTTTGCAGCAACCACAATATTTGCACCATCTTTTGCAGCTTTAAGTGCAATCTCACGACCGATACCTCTGCTTGCACCTGTAATGAACAGTGTTTTTCCTTGTAGTGACATAATCCCTCTGTGTTATTTTGTTTTTGAGTATTCAATGTACAAAAAAAAAGCACTTATGCAAAATTTCTTTATGAACCTCTAAGTCGTAGAAGCATACATTTTGCAATTACAAAATTAGAATTATTTTGATAGCATGCTAAAAAACATAAATAACATTCTGTTTTTATTAATTTTTCAAAAACCAACTATAGTTGCATTTTGTGCCAAAAAATCAACTTTGATTTTCAATCTTATTTTGTGTGAATTTAAAAAAGTGAAAATCGCGCTCATACGACTATTATTATGCTGAGATAAAAAAAAGCCCAAGGAGGAGTACAATCTTTGGGCTTAGTAAACTGAATATTTACATTAAAATAATATACCTAATTGATATAAAATAGAAAGCACTAATTTATTTTTTTAATATTATTTTAAAAATATTTTTATAATCAACAATATAATTAGATTAAGAAGTATAATTTTCTAAGATTTAACTTTGTCTATCTCGTATCAACTGCGTTGATGCAATATTTTCGTAAATTGTTTGCTGCAATTGATCTCTAAATTCAATCAAATCTTGTTCTGTTTTGATATTTGAGATTGATTGTCGTGGTAAAAATTTGAAATAGAATGGGACTCTTTTAGGAATAATATTTTTGGGTATTGAAGGCAAGACATCACCTTGACGGAGTATTTTTCCAATTTTAGGTACAGCTAAAAGCTTTTTAAACCACTTTTTTTCAAGCAAATAATTGGCATCAAGTGCCAAATCGAATACTTCATCACCACCTACAGCTACAAAAGGTGCAATGTCGTAGTCAAATTCTTGAGCTAACTTTAAGAATCCATAGCGTTCTTTCCATATGAGTTGATATTCTTCCCCTTTGCGCTTTACGACCTCACGCCCACCACCTGGAAACACTAGGATAGAGTATCCTTGTTGCATTGCATCTCTGGCGTATTCTCTTAGACCCTCAATTGCACCCATTTTATGAACCATATCTTTCCAATACGGTATTTTGAAATGAATGTGATCACCTAAACTCACAATTTTAATTTTGTGCTCTGTATATAGATAATCAATCAATATTGGCGTATCAAATACACCATAAATTGTATGATTACCCACATACATGGCAGGTCGATCAGCATTGAGATGTTCAACACCAAGAAAGGTCGGTTTAAAATAAAAACGTTGCAACAAACTACCATATCGGATCATTTTAGAATGGTGTTGGATTTGCAATGCTTTATTTTCCATTGAACATCTCTTTATATAATTAAGCTACTCGCTTCTGAACCAGTATTGAACCAACAGAATAACCCGCGCCAAATGAACATAATACACCGTATTCACCATCATTCACTTGATCTGCAGTTCGGTGTAACGCAATGATGACCCCAGCTGAAGAAGTGTTTGCAAACTCGTCTAAAATGATTGGAACTAAGTCTGGATCTGCTTCAGCAGCAGCTTTACCCACAACCAGCTTTAAAATTAACTCGTTCATGCTGGCATTGGCTTGATGTAACCAGAAACGTTTAACATTCGTCGGTTCGATTTGGTTTTTCTCAAGTTGCTTTGTAATCATTTTCGCAACCAATGGGCATACTTCTTTAAACACTTTACGGCCATCTTGACGGAAGCGTTTATCATCCGCATTGGTTGTTTCACTTGGATTCAAGAAACCAAAATTATTACGAATGTTATTAGAGAATTGCGTAAACAATTGCGTATCTAAAATTTCGAATCCAGTTTTAGAATCTGTATCTTCAATAATTGAAGCTGTCGCTACATCACCAAAAATGAAATGACAATCACGTGAACGATAATCTGTATGACCTGATGTGATTTCCACATTGACCAAGAGCACACGACGAGCACCAGACTTGATCGCATCATAAGCTTGTTTTAAGCCAAATGTTGCAGCAGAACAAGCAACATTCATATCATAAGCATAACCTTGAATGCCTAATGCAGTTTGAATTTCAATAGCAACCGCAGGATATGCACGTTGCATATTTGAACAAGCCAATATTACAACATCAATGTCTTCAGCAGTTACACCGGCATTTTCCATTGCTTGTTTTGAAGCGATCACACCCCACTCAGCTTGAAGTGAAATTTCATCATCTGATCGTTCTGCTAAGTTTGGACGTAAACGATTAGGATCTAATACGCCTTCCTTCTCTACAACATAACGTGCTTTAACACCTGAAGCCTTCTCAATAAATTCTGCACTTGAACCACGGCGTGCTTCGATTTCGCCCGCAGCAATTTTTTCAGCATTCTCTTGATTAAACTTTTCTACATAAGCATTTAAACTTTCAACCAATTCTTCATTGGTGATGACATGTTCAGGATGGAATAAGCCAGTGCCTGTAATACGAATGCCCATGCAAAACTCCTTTTTTGAGTAACTCAATATTTCAAATTAAAGCTATATTAACTGATTCCGAGACGTTCCCATACTTTTTGAATACGGTTTGGCGAAATTGGCATCTTGGTTTTCATCGGTTGAGAGAATAATGAGATTCTCAGTTCTTCAACCATAAAATATAACTCTTTCAATTTCTGATCATTTTTATATTTAAATAATTTATCCATCCAAGGATCGACTTGAGCAATCGCATCATCATCTCGTTTGAGATTATGAGGCAAACGATCAATCCTGATCAATAAAGCTTTAAGATAGCGTGGAAATTCAATCCACACGTCTACAGATTTACTATAAGCAAAATCCGCTAAACTCATTAGATCAAGTTGATCTTCAATATCATCGATATTTTTACCAAATACATTGGCATCAATCATCATCAACTCGCGTCGAATTTGTTGCCATTGTACATAAATGTCATTAAAGGCAGCCAAGACCTTTTGACCATGCGTCAAGAAAGACTGCTTAACAGCTTGTAAAATGGTTTGGAAATCTTGCGCATCTACAGGCTCTTTCTCTAAAGCCATTTGCAATGTTGCGTAAACTAACATTTGTTCTAACTGAGCTTTATCACCCAAAGGGGAATAGGCTAATGCGAGTGGTTTAGAGATTTGTTTTTTAAGCTGTCGAATCAAATCACCTAGCTGCATATGAATCAGGCGAATAATACCAGCACGATGATGGCGTATTGCTTCGTGCTGATCATTAAACGTTTGAATGACAACACCTGACTCATCCTTTTGCTCAAGCTTAGAAAATTCCTTGCTTGGTACAAGTGCTTGATATTGTTTGACGACGACACCTGTGACTTTTTGCGATGCTTCAAACACAAAATGCTCAGGGAAAGTTTGATACTCACCTTTTAACTGCTTGACTGGACTATGCGTTTCAGTACGACAGCGTGCTTTTAATTCAGATAAATCGCGACCTTGCTCAATCACTCGTCCTTTTTCATCGATGACTTTTATGAGCGGTAAAAGATATTGTTCAATTCGATCTACATTAAAATCTTTTTCAGTGATCTGTTCACCTCTCAATTGAAAAGCTAAAAAACTAAAAATGTGCTTTTGTAAATCTTGCGCATCTATTTTGGACATCAGTTTACGCGCAGTATCTGGTATAGGTACCAAGCCACGACGCTTATCTTTTGGAAGAGCTTTTAATAGTGCTTCAATTAAATCAAGACGCCAACCTGGAATGCCCCATGACCATAAGTTTTCATCTACTTGTGGCAGGGCCTGTAGTGGAATCTTGACCGTCGCACCATCTTCATCATGACTTGGGTCAAATCGATAACTTGCCGCTAAACGAAGGTCCCCATTACGTAAGTAATCAGGGAACTGTTGGGTGGTTGGACGATCGTTAAGCCACAAAGCATCGTCATCGATGAACAAATAACGTGGATTTTGAGGCTCAACTGTTGCACGCCAATCTTCAAAACTACGCCGACTCGCTACATCTTCAGGCACTTTTGCTGCATAAAACTGATAAATCGTCTCTTCGTCTACCACCAAATCACGACGTCGCAATTTGTCTTCAACTCGCTCAACTTCTTCTAGTTTAAGCAAGTTATGTTTTAAAAATGGTGGTGTAATCCCCAGATGACCCGTCGTTAAAGCATCGCGAAGAAAAATTTCATGCGCCGCAGTTTGATCGACCTTTTCATAATTGATTTGACGCTTAGGTTCAATAATCAAACCAAACAGTGAAATTTGATCATATGCGTTAACTACACCTGCTTTTTTCGACCAATGCGGTTCAAAGTAATGATGTTTCACTAAATCACGTGCAGCTAGCAAAATCCACTCAGGCTCAATTTTTGCCAGTGTTCGTAAATACACCTGAGAGGTTTCTACCATCTCAAATGCCATGACCCATGGTGTATTGGTTTTGTGTAAGGTTGATGCAGGAAATATACGTGCCTTTTGTTGACGCACTGCCATGAATACATTGCGTTCATCTGTTTTATTTGCAATGAATGACAATAGTCCCGTGAGTAAAGCTCTGTGAAGATTTTCGTAACTGGTTTTCTTTTCATTAAAAGAAAGCTTTAAGCCTTGAGCAAGATCAACCAGTTGCTCATGTGTTTTTTTCCATTCTCTCAAGCGTAACCAACTCAAGAAATGATTACGTGCAAATGTGCGACGCTTATTTTCACTCATCTCCCGATTTGCAACCAACGCATCCCATAATTTGAGATAGAACAAAAAGTCAGAATCGGCTTCACGAAATAAGGCGTGCTTCTGATCCGCTTGCATTTGTTTATCAGCAGGACGCTCTCTTGGATCCTGAACAGCTAATGCAGCCACGATAATCAATACTTCATTGAGTGCCCCAAAATGAGCACCACCCAAAATCATACGTGCGAGTCTTGGATCAATTGGCATTTTTGCCATTTGTTGACCAATTTTGGTGAGAGAATCACCTTTGCCTTGAAGTCCACCTTTATCTAAAGATGAGGCTGTTTTAGTCGCAAGAGAAGAATTTCTCTTTTCCGTCATCGCCCCGAGTTCAATCAGCAATTTACGGCCATCATTGACGAGACGATGATCAGGCGGTTCAATAAAGTCAAAATCTTCGAGTGTTCCAAGACCTAAACTCTGCATCTGCAAAATAACAGATGCCAAATTAGTACGTTTGATTTCTGGTTCAGTAAATTCGGGACGACTTAAAAAGTCTTCTTCTGAATACAATCGAATACACACACCCGGTGCAATACGACCACAACGACCTTTACGCTGATTGGCTGCTGCTTGAGAAATCGCTTCAATCGGTAAACGCTGAACACGCGAACGGTAGTTATAACGAGAGATACGTGCAAAACCACTATCAATGACGTAACGTATGTTTGGAACGGTCAATGCAGTTTCCGCAACGTTGGTGGCAATAATGATACGCCGTCCACCACCAGCAGGATTAAAAATCTTTTGTTGTTCAGATAACGCTAGTCTCGCATACAAAGGTAGAACTTCTGTATGACGAGGTCCATGTTTGATTAAAGTTTCCTGTAGCTCACGAATCTCTTGTTCCGTACTGGCAAAAATCAAAATATCTGCGTGTTCAGGATGACCTTTTTCCTGTGCATCTTTGAAACATTCTTCAACAGCTGATACTACTGCGCGCGGTAGGTTTTCTTCAAAGTCATCAAACTCATCATCATCACTCCCTACAATACTCATTTCAGAGATAGGACGATAACGCACTTCTACAGGAAAACTACGTCCTTCAACCTCAAAAATCGGTGCGTTATTGAAGTAACTTGAAAAACGATTAACGTCTAAAGTTGCAGATGTGATGATGACTTTAAGATCTTTACGACGTGGCAAGAGCTGTTTTAAATAGCCCATGATGAAGTCAATATTGAGCGAGCGCTCATGTGCTTCATCAATAATAATGGTGTCATATTTGGTTAAGAAACGATCATGAGCCAATTCAGCCAGCAAAATACCATCTGTCATTAAACGAACGATAGAGTCCTGTGAACCCTGTTCGTTAAACCTTACTTTAAATGAAATAGACTCACCGAGTTTTTCACCCACCTCTTCTGCAATACGTTGCGATACACTGCGCGCAGCTAATCGTCGTGGCTGGGTATGACCAATTAACCCTGTTAAACCACGCCCCGCAAGCATGGCTATCTGAGGAAGCTGAGTTGTTTTACCTGAACCTGTTTCACCCGCAACGATAATGACCTGATGTTTTTGAATGGCCTCAATCAATTTGTCTGCATATTGGGTAACAGGTAAATCTTGATTAAGTTTGATATTAGGAATGCGTTGAATACGCTGTTGTACTTTTAAATTTGATTTTTCAAAAAGTTCTTGATATTGCTTTTCATTGGCATCTTTTCCTTTGCGTAGTCGATTTAAACGATGAAGATCTCGTGCCATCACCATTTGTTCTACATTTAACCCTATCGTTGCCAAGTTTTAGCCCTATATCAATTACGAAACGCTTTATTCTACTCATTTTCAAAGATTATCCCAAATCTGAATCGGACTATTTTTTTAGATTAAATGAGAATATAAAGCTTAAAATGATCTTATGTTGAAATAGAAACAAGTCAGCCGCGTTATGTGACAATTCATACAATTTTTGAAATTTTCATGTGGCTTTTTATATTTTTGAAAAACTAAATCTAAAATAATGATGGTTTTTTTTATATTTACCCTTGAATTTTCACTTCAGTGTCTTCATGTTGGTAGGCATGTGAAATTTTCTCATCCTGTCACGAATACATCATTTTGATGTGTTACAAGGAAGACAGATGACAAACTTAAATGGCAATCAATTTACATAATTCGGTTTTTCCGATTTTTGTAATGTAAAAATACCATTTCAGCACAGAACGAAAGTTCGATACTCTAATTGAAAATTAAAGACTAACCTCAATCATGGAGACAATGATGAGCTTAATTAATACTGAAGTTAAACCATTCGCAGCTACAGCTTACCACAACGGTCAATTTGTAGACGTGACTGAAGCTGATCTTAAAGGCAAATGGTCTGTAGTATTTTTCTACCCTGCTGACTTCACTTTCGTTTGCCCAACTGAACTTGGTGACCTTGCTGACAACTACGCTGAATTCCAAAAATTAGGCGTGGAAATCTACGGTGTTTCTACTGACACTCACTTCACTCACAAAGCTTGGCACGACACTTCTGACGTAATTGGTAAAATCCAATACCCATTAATCGGCGATCCAACTTGGACTCTTTCTAAAAACTTCGAAGTTCTAATCGAATCTGCTGGTCTTGCTGACCGCGGTACTTTCGTAATCGACCCAGAAGGTAAAATCCAAATCGTTGAAATCAACGCTGGCGGTATCGGTCGTGATGCTCAAGAACTTCTTCGTAAAGTTAAAGCAGCTCAATACGTTCACGCTCACCCAGGCGAAGTTTGCCCTGCTAAATGGAAAGAAGGCGATGCAACTCTTGCTCCTTCAATCGATCTAGTTGGTAAAATCTAATTTATTAGATAGCACTAAAAAAACCACGCTTTGCGTGGTTTTTTTGTGTTCAATCCATCAAATTCTCAATCACCATCAATTCCGCGTAATCATCAATAATCCACACCCAATATTCAGCGTCATCGTGCAAAAATCAGGATCAGCCTTAACATCCTTTAAAAAACTTTGTATTTCAGCAGCATGGGAAATCACTTTATCTACAAGTATTACGCCATGTTCAGGATGTAGTACTTTTTTTAAATATTGCCAATAATCAGGATATGCATGTCGATTCGCATCTAAGATAATTAAGTCATACACATCGCCTTCATTAATTAATAAATCAATTGCATCACTGCTGATAAAATCAATAAGGTGACCTAAACTAAACTGTTTGGCGTACTGAGTCGCAAGTGCTGTTCTTTTTGAGTTTATATCAACCGTCGTCACTCGACCCTGACGATCCGAAACCGACTCCGCCATCCATAATGTTAAATATCCTGTCGAAGTTCCTATTTCAAGAATTCGTTTAGAGGTCTGGATCTTAATAAGCATCGAAATATAATGGGCAGATTCTGGTTTTATATTTCGATATCTCAGATCGCGATCAGTTTGATATGCATCATGTTGAATTAACTGCTGATATAAACTTTGCATTTGACTTAGAAATTCAGCATTCATGACATATTCTCATTGAATCGATTTCTATAAACTAATCAAAGATAAAGTCTTTACTATGACAATCATCATAATTTTTGAATCAATTTAAAACGTTCAATTTCACGATCATCATCTTCTAGATAAATACTTTCCGTAAACATCGTTAATGGCCTTACCCATATTGAATAATCTCCATAAAGGCATTGATAGACCACAAGCTTTTCTTGAGTTTCACTATGCGTCGCTACATGAAGAACCTGATAAAGTTGTCCTTTATAGTGTTTATAAATACCTCTTTCTAAGGTCATAATTGGTCCTCGCTCATATCTATTACAATAATTTCAATGTAAATATCTGAATTTAAATTGCTTTTATACTTGAAAATTCAAGTTTTAACTCAATATTTTCATACATCAACATCAATGATATTGATAAAATTTATTTTTCCGATTGAATTTATAAAAACAAACTGTTTTATCTATTCAATCAATTATCTTAGTATACCTGTATCGAATGAATTATTACTCCTTTGGAGACGTTAGCAATGTTAGATCAAAATACTTCAGCTCAATTAAAAACGCTTTTAGAACGCCTTGAAGGTCCAATCGAA
>NZ_JBWYIT010000019.1:0-19045 GCF_056779875.1 Acinetobacter sp. ANC_7634
TGGTAGTGTGGGGTTACCCATGTGAGAGTAAGTCATCGCCAGCTCATTATTCTAAACACCCCCTTCAATACAAGGGGGTGTTTTTTTATGTAGTAAAGAATGAATGAGAATGTAAAATAAAAGCCCTAATCATAGGGCCTTACATCAAACAATAGATTAAAGTTGTCGTCGAGCGTGTTTTAACGCAGTTCTTAGGCCTTCCTCTAGCGTTGGATGGTAGAAAGGGTGATCTAGAATTTCATCAACAGTAAGATCACTGGAGATAGCCCAAGCGAGCAAATGTGCTAAATGTTCTGCTGAATAACAAAGAAATTCTGCTCCGAGAAGTTTACGTGAGTGTCGATCTACGTAAACCTCTACAGCCCCAATATTTTGTCCATTGACAATCGCTCGTCCTTGCTTTTCGTAGGATACGATACCTGTAACAAACTCATGATTGGCTTTACGCAGTGTGTGATAATTGGAGCCGATCCCTGCCATTTCTGGTGAGCTAAACATAATACCCAATGGGGTAAGACTTTTTTTCTGACTCGATTGATGTTGATTGAGGCAATTATGAACCGCCAATTTCCCTTCATAAGACGCTTCATGCTGGATAGGCGTTGAAGTAAATGCATCACCTACAATGTAAATGGGGTAGTCACCAAGCTGTTTAGTAGTTGGATCAACAGGTAGTTGCTTTAGATCAATAAATTCATCATTTATATGTTGAATATTTAACGTATCTAAATTCGTAGTACGACCAGTCGCAGATAATAGGCAATCAACTTCTATAACTTTATTGCTACCATTTTCGATAAAGTTAATTTGAACCTTATCTTCGCCTAATTTCTCAACCTGCTCGGGTAAAATCTCATATTTGATATTTAATTCTTTTGAGAATATTTCTTGAGCAAGCGTTTGTAAGTCTGGGCTAGTCAATGAACCAATTTTTTTACTGCGAGCAAAAACTGTAGTTTCCACACCTAGACGCTGCATGGCTTGAGCAAGTTCGATTGCAATGACACCGCTTCCAATTACAGCTAAACTTTTTGGTAAAGTAGGTATTTCAAAGACTTGATCAGAAGTTAAATATAAATGACCAAGTTTTTGTTGCCAATCTTGATTTACTGTTGGTCTTGAACCAACAGCGATAATGAACGATTTAGCTTGGTATTTCTTATTATTAACATTGATTGTGTTTGCATTTACAAATGTAGCGCGACCTGAAATTTTGTGCGCTGTAGGCCATGAATTAACGTCCTTCAGTGTTGCTTTTGTAAATCGATCACGTAATTGCTGTACATGTTGCATAACATCTTTAGTGTCAATTTGAGAAGAAATTTTTAGCCCAAGTTGTTCTGAAGTTCTCGCATTATAGGCAAGATTAGCTGATGAAATTAGAACTTTACTCGGCATACAACCTACTCGAGCACAAGTGGTATCCCACGGACCGTCGTTCACAATAAGTATATTTTGTGTAGTTTTAATGGCTTCTTTATAAGCTGAAATACCAGCAGTACCAGCTCCAATAATAATGATATCGTACATATTGTATTGAGTAAGAATGATTTGAATTCACTATATAAAAAAAACTTCGATGAATAAGGTTTTTTTTCAATTTATTACACTTAAACCTTTAACTTTTGGTGATATCCACATTTTGAAAATTTGTATTATTTAAAACTAAGTATTTTCATGGTTGTTATTGAAAGAAGATGAAAGAAAAAGGCGCTTGTGCGCCTTTAAAATGAATAAGATACATTTATCTTATAATGATGTGCCTGCATGCACACCAACAGTTGGTTTTACATTCATCGATGTGCAACCGAGTAAAAGAAACGAACAACATAATGCAATACAAATTTTATTCATGAATGAGTCCTAATGAATTTGCTTTATTAAATAGTAACGTAGAACGACTACCTGACTTACATACTAAAAGTATAGGTTTAGGTAGACTATTGTAATACTTCGCAAACTCATGAACATCTGCATCTGTTATTTGACCTGAAATAACGGGTTGGTAAATCAAACTGATTTTAGACTTTTCGGCTAAAGCTCTTAATTCACTTGCAGTTGTTTCGTTACCTGATTCTTGATCAGGACGGTTAACGATCACAGACTTAAATCCCTGCCGCATTAAGGCATTGAATTTTGTAGACGTCATATGACCCGATACACTCACAGATGGATTAAGTGCTTTACTGAGCGGTTCTGATGCTGAATGACTTAGAGTTACGATACTAAAAATGAAGGTGGAAAGGATGAATCTAAACCACAACTTAGTCATCAAGCAAATCCATTTGTTTTGCTAATTGGTAGAGATTATTAGAGCGATTTCCCGTACGACAGAACATTAATACTGGTTTTGGTAGCTCATTGAAATGATTTGCAAAAGTACGAACATCAAGCTCAGTAATTTGACCTGCAACTACAGGTTGATATACATAATCTAAGCCTTGAGCGCGTGCAGCTTCTTCAATTTGGGCACTTGTTGGCTGTTCTGGTCCGCCTTCCATATCGGGGCGATTATTAATCACAGATTTAAATCCTTTTTCAACAACTTGAACTAAATGTTCTGGCCCAATTTGACCAGCAAAACCTACATTTTCACTCATTGCGTCACTCCCAAAATAAATTAAAAGACTATGCTACTATCATAGCATCTCGCTCAGATATGAGCTTTGATCGACACAAAAAATTTAAAATAAAAATCGTATGAATACATGCATGGAGCACCTATGTACGATTACACCGTAGAGCCGCTGTACGTACAAAAAGAAAATGAGTTGATCGCTGCTGACCTTTATTTGCCTGTCAAAGTTAAAAGACCTCCTGTGCTTATTATGGCGCATGGTTTTGCAGGATTACGTCAATTCAAATTAATCCATTATGCGCAACGTTTTGCTCAATCAGGTTTCGCGGTTGTACTGTTTGACTATCGTTGTTGGGGAGGAAGTACGGGTAAACCACGAGAAATGGTCTCTATCCGTCAGCAGCTAGAAGATTGGTATGCTGTGATTGCGCATATCAAATTATTCCCTTTGGTTGATGGACACCACCTTTTCTTATGGGGAACGGGTCTGAGTGGCGGATATGTTCTAAAACTTGCATCTGAGTTAAATGGGATTCGGGCTGCAATAGCGCAAGTACCCTTTGTGGACGGAAATGCCAGCAGTAAAATTTATCCAATTCAACATATGGCGCAGGCTTTAAAGTTATCGAGTCAGGATTTAATGGCAGCCAAAGTAGGACGTGTTGGAAAAACAATGCCTGTCGTTCATCCTTATGCATTAAGTTTTTACCCGAGTCAGGATAGTTATCAAGGGTATATGTCGATCGTTGATTCAAACTATTATTGGAGCGGTGAGGTGCCTGCAAGAGCTATGTTAGACGTCATACGATTTCGACCGATTACTACGGCAAGAAGTATTAAAATTCCTGTGTTATTTATAGCTGCCAAGAAAGATGCAGTTATTCCCATAGAGATTAGTCGTGAAACTGCAACCAATATGGCACCTTATGTGGAATACCATGAGTGGAATATGACACATTTTGATATTTATCAAGCAAATTGGATGGAAAGCGCAATCAAGCTTCAATTAGAATTCTTAGATCAAAATAGAGGAGTAAACTCATGATTGTTGTTTGTCCATCTTGTGGCGCAAAAAATCGTGTACCTGAAGATAAAATCCAATCTCAGCCGAATTGTGGTCAATGTCATGAGCATTTGATTCCGCTTGCCGCTATTGAGCTGAATGAGCAAAACTTTAGTAACTTTATTACCAACAGTGATTTACCAGTATTGATTGATCTTTGGGCAGAATGGTGCGGGCCTTGTAAAATGATGGCACCGCATTTTGCTGAAGTAGCCAAATCAAATCCGCATGTGGTTTTTGCGAAGATAGATACTGAAGCGAATCCGCGCTTAAGTGCTGCCTTTAATGTTCGTAGTATTCCAACGTTGGTATTGATGAATAAAACGAATGAAATTGCTAGAATAAGTGGTGCATTACGTGCAAATCAATTACAAGATTGGTTAAATCAACAATTAAATGCTTAACCAATAGGCCAATATTTGGAGTGACTGTGTCAGATTCTCAACTTAAGCCAGAAGGTACATTATCCCTTCAAACCATTGCTATGCCTGCAGATACCAACTGGAGTGGGGATGTTTTTGGTGGTTGGATTGTTTCACAAATGGATTTGGCTGGAGCTATTCATGCAGAGCGTTATACAAAAGGTCGCTGTGCAACCATTGCAATTAATCAAATGACATTCCTTGTGCCTGTTAAGGTGGGTGATGTCATTAGTTGTTATACTAAAATCTTAAAGCTCGGAAATACCTCCATTCAAATGCAAATTGAAGTGTGGGATAGTCACGACTCTTCACGTCCAGCGAAAAGAGTGACAGAAGGAGTTTTCACTTTTGTTGCGGTAGATGTAAAAGGGGCAAAACGCCAGATTCCAGATGATGTTAAACAAAAGTTTCAAGAATCTCTGAGTATCTAATCACAAAAAATCCCAACATTGTTGGGATTTTTTATTAGGGAAACTTTTTTAGGATCAATATGATCATGAGCTTTATTGCTTAAGTTGAGATTTTGCAATCCAAGCCCAGAGCATTTCACATTGAATTGGCTCTTCGCCAGATTCATCTGTCACGATCACCTTGACAAGGGTTTCACCTTTTTCAGACTCTTGCATCTGTTTTTGTTGATCATCAGTCAATGTAGCGACTGCGGTCATCGCACCTTTAGATGGGCGTTTGAAATCTACTTTTAAGCTTTTTATTAATACGATTGAGGTATCGGGTACATTCATGCCGGTAACAAAGCCCGTAGCTGTTTCAGCGATCAGCGCCATTGCGCATGCATGTACTTGACCAATATGGTTTTGCATTGCTTTATGGTTTTCGATTTTAACGACAACTTTAGCATGACTAACTTCAAGATAACGTAATTTGGCGGTTCCCACCATTGGAACGACACGGCCAAAAGCTTTGCTCCACAAAGTACTACGGATACCTTGTGGAAACTTAGATGTCGCTTTTACTAACTTAGATAAACGATTGCCTTTTGCCATGATCAGTTCCTATGATGGAGCAAAGAGATTAGTCTTTGAAGTTGTTAAATTGAAGTGGGATACCGAATTGTTGTTCTTTTAAGAACGCCATAACTTGTTGTAATGTATCGCGCTTCTTGTCAGTGACTCGGATTTTATCGCCCTGAATAGAAGATTGCACTTTGATACCACTTTCTTTAATGGCTTTATTAATTTTTTTTGCTGTATCAGAGTCAAGACCGTCTTTAAGTTTAATCACTTGAATGACATTTTTGCCAGATGCTGTCATTTTTTGCGGATCTAGTGCTTGAACGTCGACTTTACGTTTATAAAAGTGATTTTCCAGCATGTTGTAAACTTGCTCACATTGGAAGTCACTTTCAGTCGAGATCTTAATTTCTTTATTTTTTTCGTTTAATTCGATCGAAACGTCTTGACCACGGAAGTCGAAACGCGTTCCGATTTCCTTTTGTGTGTTTTGAACTGCATGATTTACTTCAAAAATCTCTAATTCTGAAACAATATCGAAAGATGGCATAGTTTAGACCTTTACAAATAGAAAGAATATCTGAGATGCTAGGGATGTTTTCTTCATTTGCCAAGTGTTGTTTACATCAAAGGAGTGCGCAATGATCCGTAAACAAGAAATTACAACATTTGAGTTCCCAGCTGAGGCGATTATCTGGGATGTACGTGATACAAGTGCTTATGCTGAAGCACATGTGAAAGGAGCGGTGAACCAACCGATTTCCACACTTTCAGCAGATAGTCTGACTCAAGTTGCAGCGGATCAACCGATTTACATTTTATGTGGCGGCGGAAGTAAAGCACCACGTGCTGCAGAACTATTAGAAGGCTTTGATAGTTCACGTGAATATGTGGTCTTAATGGGTGGTACTCGTGCTGCTCGTGAGGCAGGATTACCTTTAGAGCAAGGTTAATCATGGTTGAAAAAAAGCGCCTTATGGCGCTTTTTTAGTTTCAATAAATCATGGTGATTGAGTTTTAGCCTGAAAATATGGCTTCTTTATTCTTACTTTCTTTCTAAATCGATGAACATCGAGTTTATTGAGTAAAGTTTCAGATACAGGGCATGCTGTTTTTAAGATTTGAGCCACTAGAATTTCAGCACACAAAGGAGCAAATAAAAAGCCTTTAGAGCCCAAACCTGAGAGTGTATAAATTTCAGTATCAGATTCAACCTGACCTAAAAGCGGAAAATAATCCTGACTTTGTGCACGAACAGAAGCTCTACCATGCCAAGAATGATGGTCAGGAAATTGTGCAGCAATATCTGGTGCGAGATCTGCAAGCAACCTGTAGTTATGTTCATGATCTTCATCAAGAACATCTTGATCATCTCGATTAGGGTAAAAAGAAGCACCTAAAATGATTTGATGATCATTTAAAGGCATACAGTAGCCACCATAGCTATATGCTTCATGTTTCTTGAACTGTGAAGATGAAACATGATTAAACCAGCTAACTTGACCACGTATCGGTTTTAAAATCGGAAAATCATCAAAGAGATTCATACTTTCACGGGCACAACAAATAATCACATGGTCAAATTGATATTGTTGTCCAACATGATCTGTTATACCGACTTGATGATTGGCAAGTCGGTCCCACGATTTGATTGTCGCTTGCTGAAATTCGATCAGTTCATTCGATAAAATTTCTTTAGCCAAATCATGCGGTCTGATTGTTCCAGCCTGTTTCAGGGTGAGGAATGCTTGGTTGAACAGGCTGTTTTCAGCGGCAGAATTTGCTTCGAGTATGTTTTCTGGATATTGATTTGCAAGATCGAGAAGTTCATCAACGTGTTTAAGAGGGATTTGATGGACTTGTGCTTCGTCAAAGGCTTTAAATTTTGAATAATGGTTCATCGCATGTTGCCATGCTAATGTCATCAAATGATTGGCACTTTGTTCAATAGGACAGAGTTTGGGATTCAATAAAGCCAGAGGATTTCCTGACGCGCCACTTAATGGCTCATGGTGGTCAAATAGGCGGACGCGGTGACCTCTTAATGCAAAGGCATAGGCACAACTTAAACCCGCAATTCCAGCGCCTACAATGCCTATACGGCGTTGAGAACTTGAGTGTGGTTTGTATTGGTAATCTTCGGGAGAGAGTTCACTTTTTTCAGTCTCTTCGTCTAAAGGCAGTAAAACTCCCTTTAGCATTTCACGTTTGTGTCCGAACCCTTTTGGGCGTGTAATTTTCACACCGTGTTTTTTTAATCCTCTTTTGAGGATGCCAGCAACACTGAAAGAGGCAAAAGTAGTTCCAATATCTGATAGTCGAATAATTTGATTCAGAACTTGTTCTTCCCACATATCAGGATTGCAGGCAGGAGCGAATCCATCTAAAAACCATGCATTGACAGTGCTAGTTTTGGCAATGGCTGGAAAAACATCATGTGCATCACCTAACCAAATATCAATACTAAAACGCTCATCTGGAAAATGAAGGCGGTGGCATCCTGCAATCGGCAGTGGATATTGGGCAATGAGTTGATCTGATAAATGTTTCAGTTCAGGCCAAGCATTTAAAGCTCGGATCAGATCAGCCTTGCTCAGTGGAAATTTTTCCACCGTAATGACATGCAGTTGACTATGATTATTTGGACGAATTGATTGCCAAAGTTGCCAAAGGGTGAGGATATTTAAACCCGTGCCGAAGCCAGTTTCTCCGACTGTGAAATGTTCAAATGGTTTTAAGTCCGATAGGCGTTCATGTAGATCATTACCATTGATAAAGACATGACGCGTTTCAAGAAGGCCATTGGCTTTTGAAAAATAAACATCACCGAAAATTTTAGAAACTGGAATATCGATTCCATCAACGAGTTGCCAATCGAGATCAGCAGTTTGAATGGCCTGAGTCAAAATTTGAAACCTTTGAAAAGCGTGTCAGTGGTTTACCACTGACGACGTCGTTTTGTATAGATGTAACTGGCAATAATAAAGCCGACAAAAATACCGACAGCCATTGTTGCTGCACCGTACAAAAACATTTGAGCACTACGTTCACTTTGAAGCACCTGAATTTGTACACCTAAATTATCATTTTTTAGTTGTAATTCTTGATTCTGTGCTAAAGCTTCTAGGTTTGCTTTTTCAAGCTGTTGGAGACGTGTTGCTTGGTCTTTGACTAAAGCCTTTACTTTTGCTTCTTGAAGCGCTTTATTTCGTGCAATTTGTTCAGCTGTAAGTGGCTTTGCAGGCGTAGCAGTTGCTGGCTGAGACTGTGCAGCTGGATTCGCTGGTGCAGCAGTAGTTGCTGCGGGTTCAGCCCAAGCTGAAGATACCAATGCAAAACTGATGAAAAGAGCAGAGCGTGTCAAATTCATCATCTTATTCATGTGGTAATGCTTTATTAAAAGGTTTTACGTCAATGCTGGCATAAATACCTTCTTTTAAAAAAGGCTCATCTGCTAACCATTCATCTAACGCTTCACGGCTTTCAAAATCTAAAATAAGGGTGCTGCCATAAAATCCAGCTTGTGGGTTATTACGATCTTTTGGCATCGCGCCAGCAACGATTACGCGACCTTCCTCAGCCAGTTTTTCAAGGCGTGCAAGGTGTTGTGGGCGTGTTGCTAAGCGTTTTTCAACAGTACCTTCTTGGTCGGTACACGTCACTACAAATAAGGGCATGGCGAAATCTCTATATCCTCTTTCAACACGATTATTCTTCTGCAGATTTAAAGTGTTTTCGTAAAATGATGAATTGAATAATGATAAATGAAAACATCACAATCATGTCACCAAAAGCAGTAAATTCACCCCAATATTTTCCATCCATGAACACGAAAGCAAAGAAAATATGCAATGATGCCATACCAACAAACATCGCGGCCCAAGCATAGTTTAAATTTTTCCATCCCTGCGGTGTTAAATTTAAAATAGGACCAAATAAGCGTTGAATGAGAGGTTTGCGGTCTTTACCAAAATAAGGTGAAATTAAGAAAGCACCAGCAAATACAAAATTCAAGATCGCTGCTTTGAGACGAATATAAAAATCATCACTCAACATGAGAGTAATCCCACCAAAAATCACCGTCATAAATAAAACAATCCATTGTTGTTTATCGAGATGAAATTTTTGGCGGACAAATAATGCACCGTAGACCACGAGCATAGAAATGATTAAGCCCGTTGTAGCAACGAGAATATGGTTATTATCGACGCCACCTGCAGAGCCGATCCATTGCAGTAAAGGGTGATTGTTATCTTTGGGATCGACAGTTTTGTAAAGCCAAAAGAAAATTATGAGTGGCACAAAGTCTAAAAGTGCTTTCATGTTAAAGTATCTATGCAGTTCAGGTGGATGGATTAGTATAAAAGATGCAAGGCGTAGATTTACACACACATAGTAATATTTCTGATGGAACTTTGTCGCCAGAGTTACTGGTCCAAGCTGCGCTCGAAAAAGGGATACATACCCTTGCACTGACTGACCACGATAGCATGGATGGTTTGGTTTTGGCTGAAAAAGTTGCAAAAAATCAACCAATTCAAATTATTTCAGGTGTGGAAATTTCAAGTCAGTGGTCTAGACCTTCGACCAAAAAAAGTTATGGTGTGCATGTGGTCGCACTGAATATGCAATCACCTGATCCTTTGCATAAGCTACTAGAACAACAAAAGATAATTCGAGCTGAACGTGCTCAACTCATCTGTGAATTGTTGAAGCCTCTTATTGGAGAGGATATTTACTCGGATGTGGTTGCGAAGGTCGAGGGTATACCTGATCGTGTGACACGAACCCATATTGCGAAGACGCTGGTCGAGAAGGGTCATGTTTCACGTCCGCAACAAGCTTTTGACAAATATATCAAAGAAGGTAAAAAAGCTTATGTTCAGTTTGAAGGACTTGGTCTGGAGGAAACGATACGTGTAATTCATAAGGCTCAAGGGTTTGCTGTTTTGGCACATCCTACCCGTTATGATTTATCTGCGACCAACATTCGTTATTTAATTGAAATATTTGCACGCTATGGAGGCGACGCAGTTGAGTTGCCACCTGCGATTGAACCTACCTCGACGCGACAAATGGTAGACCGAATGATTGCCCAATTTGGGCTTAAAGTATCAGTTGGAAGTGATTTTCATGGAGATAATATGCCATGGATAAAATTGGGGAATATCCCTCAAGTGAAAGAGGGGCAGGTTGGCATCTGGGAAAGTTTTATTGTATAGAAATTCTCTTATAACAACGGATAAGAGAATTTCAGGCGGCGATAAGACATTCAGTTGTCATGAATCAAAGTAAGTTGTGATCTTGTGCTTGGATCGGTGGAGGAGTTGGTTTTCCTAAAGTCCCGAGTAGTTCAATCTCGATTGTACGAACCATGGCATCGAGTGGAAGATCATTACTTTGTGTACCAAAAGGCTCTTCTATTTCAGAGCTGAGCGCATCAAGCCCCAAAAACGTATATGCTAAAATACCGACTAAAAGTGGCGTCGCCAAACCGAGCACCGAGCCTAAACTAAATGGAAGCATAAAACAGAAAAAATAAACGGTACGGTTTAAGAGTACTGAATAAGCATAAGGTAAAGGAGTTGTAGCAATACGATCACAGCCTGTTTGAACCAAACTTAATTCAGTTACATGTTGGTTCATTTGTGTATAAATAATGTCTGAAATTTCGCCTTCTTTCAGTGACTGCATCAACTCCCATTGAATCAAACTTAATGTGTATTGTGGTGCATTGGCTTGCTGGTAAAGTTGAGTTAAAGCTTGTGGGCTCATGCCACTGGTTTGATGCAAAGCATCGGGACTGACTGTTTGATGACGAAGACGGTCACGCAGTACGTTAGCAAAAACAATCATATGCTGAATTACACGTTCACGACGACCTTGCGGCAAGATCCGGCAGTCTCGATCGAAATGTCGAGCATTGGCGATTAAGCTTCCCCATAATTTACGCGCTTCCCACCAACGGTCATAACATGCCGAATTTTTGAAACCTAAAAAAATCGACAATACTACTCCGATCAGTGTAAACCCAACCAAAGGAATTTCAGGGAATCTATAGAGATTTATATATTCAATTCCCCCCACGATTGCTGAAATCAGCATAACGATTCCAAGTGGAGGTAATACCTTCGGTAAGATGGTTCCACGCCATGAAAATAATAGTTTTAGCGTATCGGTTTGATCACGAACAATCATGTAAATCAATCTTTCATTTTTCTATGATCTTCACTAGTTCAGCGAGTATTGTCAATGATAAAAAATGGAAACTTCGAGCAATTTTATTCTGTAATTTATAGACTTATTCTCGGATCAGTTGGTGCTCCATAAAAGAGTAGCTGCCTTCGGTGGAAATGATGACATGATCGAGTAATTTAACCTCGATTAAATTACAAGCTCTACTTAAAGATTTCGTCAAATTGATATCGTCAATTGAGGGCTGAGGAATTCCTAAAGGATGATTATGTGCAATAATCACAGCACTCGCCTGAGTGTGGATGATATGTCGAATAAACTGATTAATTGAAACTGCACAGTGGTTAGTAGAACCAAAGAATAATTTTTTAAAATTAATTTTTCTGAGCCTTGCATCTAAACAGAGTACCGCGAAAATCTCTTGAGATTCGCCAATAAGTTCATAGCGAAGATAATCTTGAATTAAATCAGAGCGACTTAAATCAATTTGTTGGTTCAATTGATGTTGCAAGTAACGCCGTCCAAGCTCTTTTACAGCCATCAATTGAGAGTATTTAGTGTCTCCCATGCCATGGAACATGCGAATTTCGTCTATCGATGCATCAAACACTGCATTTAAGCTTCCAAAATGTTGCAACATCAATCTTGCTAATTCGACCGCAGAATGTTGTTGAGATCCTGATCTTAAAAAGATGGCGAGGAGTTCTGCATCAGAGAGGCTATGAGCACCTTGGCGGAGTAATCTTTCTCGCGGTCGTTCTTGTTCGGGCCATTGTTTGATCGAATTATTCATTATTATTCACTGTTTTAAATTATTTTAACTTTTGAATATTCACCAAGGTATATCTTGGGTGGCAGAATATTTAATGCTATTGTGAGCGCCACTGCAATAAAAAGGTGACGTGATCTTGAGTTTTGATCTTAGTGTGTTCTCCAATAAAAATATTATTCTTGCTGTTACTGGTGGTATTGCTGCTTATAAAAGTGCCATCTTAGTACGCCGACTTAAAGATTACGGATTTAATGTCCGAGTTGTAATGACTCAAGGTGCCCAAGCTTTTATTACGCCGCTTACCTTTCAAGCATTGTCGGGTAATCCAGTGCATACTGAACTTCTAGATACAGAAGCTGAAGCTGGAATGGGGCATATCGAATTAGCACGATGGGCGGATTTGGTACTTGTTGCTCCTGCCAGTTGTGACAGTATTGCCAAATTTGCTTGTGGATTAGCGGATGATTTACTCAGTACACTCTATTTGGCAACAAAAGCACCTGTTTGGATCGCACCAGCCATGAATCAACAAATGTGGGCGGCTAAAGCAACACAGCGCAATTTAAGTAGTTTGGTAGAGGATGGTGTGCATGTCATTATGCCTGAGGCGGGTTCTCAAGCGTGTGGCGATGTTGGATTAGGACGTATGCCTGAGCCTGAAGATTTAGCTGAACAGGTACGAGAATATTTCCATAAAGCGCAGCGTGCAATTGCAGAAAAATTTGGCTTGCTGGCGGGTAAAAAAGTGACGATTACCGCAGGTCCAACTCGAGAGGCAATTGATCCAGTGCGTTATATTTCAAACCACAGCACTGGAAAAATGGGGTTTGCTATTGCTGCTGCATGTTATTCAGCAGGTGCTGAGGTGACACTGATCGCGGGTCCTGTCAGTTTAGATACACCGAATGGAGTCAAGCGTTTAAATGTATCTTCAGCGAGACAGATGCTTGATTTAAGCATGAATCAGTTGGAAACGGGATGTGATGTATTTATTGCGACAGCTGCCGTAGCGGATTATCGTGTCGCAGAAGTTGCGGAACATAAAATCAAAAAAGCTGGTGATGAGTTAGCTGTCTCTCTTGTTAAAAATCCTGATATCGTGGCGACGATAGCTTTGCAAGACAAACGTCCATTTATGGTCGGTTTTGCAGCTGAAACGCGTAATGTCGAAGAATATGCCGCAGGTAAATTGGTGGCTAAGAAGCTAGATATGATCGCATGCAATGATGTTTCAAGAGCGGATATTGGTTTTGCTTCAGATGAAAATGCGATGACCGTGTTTTTTGCTGAACAATATGAAATGGAAAAACGTGATCTTGAAAAAGCTTCAAAGCAAGAAATTGCACAACAATTGGTTGAAGCTATCCATGATGCATTACATCAAGAAAAACGACCTGTTTAAATGTAGGATATAAAAAAGACCGCAAATGCGGTCTTTTTTATAAGGTCAAACTTAATCAGATGATTAAGCTTGACCTTCAGCAGCGGCAGCTTGAGCACGTTGCATGTTTGCCTCGAATTCAGCATCGAAGTTAATCGGTGTAAGAAGTAATTGAGGGAAGCTACCTTTAGTTACAAGATCATTCACCGCTTCACGAAGGAATGGGAACAAAATATTAGGGCAATAAGCACCAAGAATGTACGGAAGACGTTCATCTTCAACGCCATCAATCAAGAAAATACCTGATTGTGTTACGTCTACGATAAATGCAGTTTCACCTGCATTCGCAGCTTGTACAACCACTTTTAAAGAAACTTCAAAATGAGTTGGATCTACTTTTTCAGCTGATGAAGAAAGATTGATGTTTAACTCAGGTTGCCATTCTTTTGTAAAAACCGCAGCACCAGGAACTTCAAAAGAAATGTCTTTTGTATAAATACGTTCTAATGCTAATTGTGGTTGAACTTGTTGTTCTTCACTCATTCTTAATTCCTTAGATTTAGTGATTATGCCAATAATTCGTCTAGTTTACCTTCACGCTCTAAAGCATAAAGTTGGTCGAAACCACCGATGAATTGATCTTTAATGAAAATTTGTGGCACTGTGCGGTGGTTGGTTTTTTGCATTAACTCAACACGAACCTCAGGTGCTTCTTTTGATAAATTAATTTCTTTGTACTCAATGCCTTTACGTTCAAGGAGTTGCTTTGCACGTACGCAATAAGGACACATCGTTGTTGAATATACAGTCACTTGAGCTGTCATTTTACAAACTCCTTAAGCTTTTTTGCTTTTTACTAAAGGTAAGCCTTGAGCTTTCCAGTTGCTGATGCCACCGTCTAAACGATAACTATCTGTATGACCGACTTGTTGTAGAGCAGAGCCTGCAACTTGGCCTAAATTACAAATGAATACCAATGGACGATCCGCAGCTTTTAATTCTTCAACATTGGTAGCAATTTGACTATATGGAATATTACGACTACCGCTAATATGACCTTCACGGAAATCTTTAGCATCGCGCAAATCAATCAGCATCGCATTTTTAGCTTTCACTAAAATTCCGAGCGATTGTGGAGAAATTTTACGACCACTACGTTGTCCTTCAAAAACGAAAAACAAAACAATAAGGGCCCCTAAAATTGCAAATAAAAAGGGGTGATTCCCCATAAATTCGAACCAACGTTCCACAAATCACCTAATGACTAATTAAAAACTGCGTTGAGTATAACGTATATATATGGTGATCAAAATCACCGCTTCAAGGGCGTGCTTAAAGAAAACTAATTTTTTTGTTGCGCCTCAGTAATCTCATCAATTAGACGTAGATAACTTTCTAAACGTCTTTGTAAAATATCACCATTTTTGACACCTTCTTTAAGCGCACATTGCTTTTCGTGCGTATGGGTGCAATTGCGATACTGACAATGTCCTAAGAGTGCAGAAATTTCAGGAAAGCCACCATCGATTTTCTCATGATCTAAATGCCATAAGCCAAATTCACGAATACCTGGGGAATCGATCAAAGCACCATTTTCACCAAAACGAATTAAACGTGTTGAGGTCGTAGTATGTTGACCGAGTGCGGAGTTTTCTGAAATGACATTGGTTTTTTGATCAGCATGAGGAATGATGGCATTAATAAGTGTACTTTTCCCAACACCTGATTGACCTACAAATGCAACAGTTTGATTGTCAATACGTTGAATCAACTCATCTAAATTACCATTAGATTGGGTCAGGATGAAGTCATAACCAAGTTGACGATATTCTTCTGCTAACAACAAAATTGGATCATTTTCTTTCAGTAAATCACATTTGTTTAATACTAATAAAGCAGGAATATTGGCATCTTCACATGCAACCAAATAGCGATCGATCAGGGTTGGTGCAGGTTCTGGTAACGGTGCAATGACGATGACGATCAGGCTGATATTTGCAGCTACTGGTTTTACTTTGTGATAACGATCTGGGCGAGTCAACAAGGATTGTCGTGGTTGAATCGCTGTGATAATACCTAAGCCAGTATTTGGATCTGCTTGCCATTTTACGCGATCACCTGTAACCAATAATTCTAAATTGGTACGGGTATGACAACGCCAAACGCTATTCAGCTCAATAGGTTTCCAAAAAGGTTCTGGCTCACCTTCTTTGGTATCTGGTTTTATTGGATGTTGATCAGGCAAGGAGAGGGCTTGTACTTCGAGTTGTCGACCATAGTGTTGGACGACTAAGCCTTCTAAGTCGTGAGACGTGTCGATTTCTTCTTGACGTGTTTGATGTTGTTTCTGAATACGACGTTGTTGTTGCTCTGTCAAACGACGCTTACGAATTAAAGCCATTCACAACCTAAAAAACCTTGAAATTTAGATGGCAAAAATAGCATGATGAGCCATGGATTTACAGCCAAGATCGGAATAATTTGCTACTATCCATCTTTAATTTAGCCCAATAAGATTGCACTTTATGAGCAGCACCCCAGATACCCGCTTAATTTGGATCGACCTTGAAATGACAGGGTTAGATACAGACAATGATCAGATTATTGAAATTGCAACGATTATTACGGATGATCATTTAAATATTCTTGCTGAAGGCCCAGTGTTAGCTGTACATCAGTCAGATATTATTTTAAATGCGATGGATGAATGGAATACACGTCAGCACGGGCAATCTGGACTTATTGAACGCGTACGCCGTAGTAAATTAACTGCGCAAGATGCTGAGCAACAAACACTTGAATTCTTAAAAAAATGGGTCAATCCTAAATCATCTCCAATGTGTGGAAACTCAATTTGCCAAGATCGCCGTTTCTTACATCGTTTAATGCCAGAGCTTGAGCAGTTCTTCCATTACCGTAATTTGGATGTGTCTTCTGTTAAAGAGTTAGCAAAACGCTGGCGCCCAGAAATTATGAGTGGTTTAAAGAAAAATGCTTCTCATCTTGCGATGGATGATATTCGTGATTCAATTGCTGAATTAAAGTATTACCGTCAATATTTTTTCATCTCAAATAATTAAAAAGTTCTGTTGAAATTTTAGAAAAGGGGCTAAGGCCTCTTTTTTTTATAGATTTTATAAATGATCGAAAGAACAAAGTATTAATTAAAATGTTTAAAAATTGATAGCAAAAAATAAACTGACTTTTATGCTGATAGATCTCAGAATAGTGAAAATTTAAGAATGATAACAGAGACTAAGTTATGCAAAGTAGTAATCCGATCTTAACCCGTGTAGAGACGGTATCCAATTATCAACAACCCATGACCATTCAAGGCGCGATTCAGAAATCAGTTGTATTAACTGTGATTTCTGCAGCGGTGGGTATCGCGCTGTTTATTTATAGCTTTATGACTTTAAATGTCTCACTCGCTTATGCCAGTGCGATGGTGGGGGCGATTGGTGGATTCATTCTGGCACTCATTACTACTTTTAAGCCGAATACTGCTCGAACTTTGGCTATTCCATATGCTTTATTTCAAGGTGCATTTTTAGGGGGGATTTCAGTCATATTTCAACTGAAATATCCTGGTGTTCCTTTAAAGGCTTTACTCGCAACATTTGTCACGACTTTGGTGATGTTCGCGCTTTATCGTTTTCAAATTATTCGTGCGACTGAGAAATTTAAAGCGGTTGTGTTGTCAGCCACCATTGCGATTGCGATTGTATTTGTTCTCCAATTTATTATGAGTCTAGCTTTTGGTTCGAGCATTCCATATATATTTGATAATAATTGGCTAGGTTTAGGATTTGCAGCTTTTGTGGCCATTATTGCATCATTAAATCTAATTTTAGATTTCGACATGATTGAAAATGCCGCAGCTCAATACGCGCCTAAAGCGATGGAATGGTTATGCGGTGTTGCCTTGTTAGCCACTTTAGTTTGGATGTATTTCTCTTTCTTGCGTTTAATTGGCCTACTGTCTAGTAATGACTAATGCAGTTCAGCTAAGGCGTGTAAAAAGATCAGACTGATGTCTGATCTTTTTTTAGCGTCTAATTCGGTTTAACAATTTTTTGAAAAAAGATGCATTATGCAATTTCGTAAATGCTCTA
This sequence comes from Acinetobacter sp. ANC_7634, assembly GCF_056779875.1. Taxonomy (NCBI): domain Bacteria; kingdom Pseudomonadati; phylum Pseudomonadota; class Gammaproteobacteria; order Moraxellales; family Moraxellaceae; genus Acinetobacter; species Acinetobacter sp. ANC_7634. The sequence goes on from NZ_JBWYIT010000019.1 coordinate 17,498, forward strand.
GACTTGGCATCATGCATGAAAATTAATTTAAGTGAGAGTCACATGGCACAAGGACTATTAGCAGGTAAACGTTTTTTAATCGCGGGTGTTGCGAGTAAATTGTCGATTGCATTCGGTGTTGCAGAAGCTTTACACCGTGAAGGTGCAGAATTGGCATTTACCTATCCTAATGAAAAAATGAAGAAGCGTGTTGATGACTTTGCTGAACAGTTTGGTTCAAAACTAGTTTTTCCATGTGATGTTGCTGTTGATGCTGAAATCGAACAGGCATTTGCTGAATTAGCAAAACATTGGGATGGTTTGGATGGCGTAGTGCATTCAATTGGTTTTGCACCAGCACATACTTTAGATGGTGATTTTACTGAAGTTACTGATCGTGAAGGTTTTAAAATCGCGCATGACATCAGTGCCTATAGCTTTATTGCCATGGCTCGTGCGGCAAAACCACTTTTAACTGCTCGTCAGGGCTGTTTGCTCACACTCACTTACCAAGGTTCAGAGCGTGTGATGCCAAACTATAATGTTATGGGATTGGCGAAAGCATCTTTAGAGGCTGGCGTTCGTTACTTGGCTTCAAGTTTGGGTGCTGAAGGAATTCGTGTAAATGCGATTTCAGCTGGTCCAATTCGTACGCTTGCGGCTTCAGGTATCAAGTCTTTCCGTAAGATGCTTGATCTGAATGAAAAGGTTGCACCTTTAAAACGTAATGTCACGATTGAAGATGTAGGTAATGCGGCATTATTCTTATGTTCACCATGGGCGAATGGTATTACTGGCGAAATTTTATATGTAGATGCTGGTTACAATACGGTTGGTATGAGTGCAGATTTAATGCTAACAGAATAAATCTCATCTTAATAAGAAATAAAAATCGGCAATTTACTGCCGATTTTTTTATATTTTTTAAAGTTCATTTATGTAACCAAGACTAGGTAAATCGTATTTTTTTTGATTAAATATTAAGAAATTCTTTAGCCTTATTAAATTATAAAAGACAGATAATAACCATGCTTGCCAACATCTTTTCGGCATTGGAACAGCTCGGTCTAACCGCCCAAAACAGAGCCCTCCACATCCAATTCAGTCATTCACAACTGAATAGCCAAGTCTTCCTACAACGCATCGATGGCAGCCATGTCCTTAACGAAGGCGTGCAAGCAGAACTCATCTGTCTCTCCACCAATGCCTTAATTCCACTCAAACAATTCATCGGCACACAAGTGGCCGTCGATCAAGTCACCGATCAAGGCACCCTGTTTAGAACCACTGGCATCATCACCGAAGCCTCACAAGGACAAAGCGATGGGGCACTGACCCTCTACAAACTCACGCTTAACGATGCAACTTCACTTTGGCACAAACGCCGCAACAGCCGCGTATTTATGAACAAATCCGTGGTCGAAGTGATGGAAATCCTCTTTGAAGAATGGCAAAACAAAAGCCCACTTTTTGCCTCGAGCCTCAGCCTAGACCACAGTGGATTACAACAACAATACGACATCCGACCCTTCATCATGCAAAGCAACGAAAGCGACTACGACTTTCTGA
>NZ_JBWYIT010000020.1:0-11779 GCF_056779875.1 Acinetobacter sp. ANC_7634
ATACTTTTAGAGTAGCTAAAAGGCATAAGTATCAAGCTTTTTACAACATTAATTCATACTTTTACCTAGGTATTTTCATACTTTTACCTAGGTATTTTCATACTTTTACCTAGGTATTTTCATACTTTTACCTAGATGTTCATACTTTTACCTAGGTTGCAAAATATTCTATAGTTTTAGCCCATTTCTTTACTGTGATGAATTATTTTGATGGATTTTTATACCACTAACTCATGAACTAGAGTAACTTTCATATGCTTATTATAAAAAATAAATAATTTTTACTCTTTGAAAATCATAGAAATTCGAAAAAACGCTATGTACAAAAGAATATTCATACATTTTTCTAGGTTTGACTTCACTGTTGTCAATGCATATATTCATACATTATAAAGTATGTATGAATTAAAAAATTTATGGATTCTCAATTAGATACTATATTAGTAGATGATCATGAATATCCTATTCAGAAACCATCTACTCAATATCCAGCAGAATATACAGTCATGCAAAATCGAATGATTGAGGCATGGAATAGTATGTCTATCGATGAAAAAAGAGTTTTTATTCTAGCTAGCCCTATTGTTCGTCTTAATCCAATGAGTGAGTCTAGTAAATTTACTATTACCGCTAAAGAGTTTGCAGAGGCATGTGGTATTGAAATTGGTAGTGCATATTCTCAATTAAAAAAAGCTGCTGATGATCTTCGTGGAAGATATTTTTCTTATATCAATACAAAAGGCAATAGAGTATCTGTTCATTGGGTTATTCGTATCGAATATGGAGATGGAAAAATCAGCTTTTACTTCACAAACGAAGTCCTATTCATGTTGTCTATATTTAACAATAATCATCCATATACAAAATTTACAATTAAAGAAGTTTTACAGCTAAAGGGATCTCATTCGATCCAGCTCTACCAATTATTAAAGCAATACGAGAGTATCGGATATCGAAATTTCAAAGAGGAAGAATTCAGAAATATATTTGAATTAAAAGATAAATACTCTTTACTTTGGAACTTAAAACAAAGAGTGATCTTACCTGCAGTATTAGAAATTAATAAGTCTACAGAGTTGCAAGTTTCTTTCGAAAATCTTAAAAATGGCAAAAAAATTATAGGTTTTAAATTCCTAATCGGAAAAAAAGAAACTGCTAAGTCCACTACTAAATACAAGGAAGGAACCAAAAAACCTACAGTTAAACAAATTGATCTTTTCGCAAAAAAACTTGCTTATGATGAATCTTTTGCATCTAAATATAGCGAGGTTGGTGAAAGTTATGAAAATTTCACCAAACGTATTGCTCATCATTTAACAGATCCTGAAAAATTAAAAGAGTATGGACCATATTTGAAACAGCTAGGATTCAAATAATGAAGTTAATTGACACAGTCAATTGAATAGTCAATTATTAACATGACTTGATAACAACTTTACATCAATGAAAAAGCTATCAGTATCAGAACTTGCAAAACTATATGGATATTCAAGACAAGCAATATATGCCCATATAAATAAAGGAAATTTATCAAAAGGCTCAGATGGTTTAATTGACTTTTCAGAAGCGTTACGCGTCTTTGGTGAACCCCAAAACAAAGAGCAACCTGTCAACCAGAGTAAATCAACCGACAGTCAAAACTTAACAGAAATTGACATGCTAAAACGTCAAGTTGACATGCTTGAACGTCAACTTAATCAGTCTATTCTGAGAGAAAATCAATCTTTGGAAAGAGAGACCTTCTACCAAGAACAAATTGAAGCTATGCAACGCCTATTGGAAGCTCCCAAACCTCAGAAAGTAGAAGACCCAACACCTGTTGCACCACCTCCAGAGACTGAAAAACTAGAAACGCCTGTTGAAGTTGATAGTGAACTCCCACCGCCAAGTAAGCGAATCCCTGTTCCTGAGCATGTTGAACCTGAGCCTAAAAAGCGTAGCTTCCTGAGTAGATTCTTCCTACCGAATGGTTAAATAGAACTACACAAAGTTGTGAAACAATGATCAAAGAATAGATGTGGAACGTGATAATTCAAAGAAAAAGCCCTATCGGCGACGAATGGGCTTTTTTAATTATTATAAGATATTGAAATTAAATAACTTTATCTACTGGATTTCGTATAAGGTGTATTATGTTAATTTTAGGTAATCTTAAAAATATCTATATGAGCAGTTACTGTATTTTTGAAAAAATTACCAATATTTGATAAGTTTTCTTTTAATTTTATTAGAACTAAAAATTAAATTTTCCACTGTCTTGAATAAAAATAAATCACCTCTACATAGACTAGATAATTTAATTAATATGAGAAGCACATGAAATTTAAACAAAAATCTTTTAGAAAAATTCCTGATTCCTTAGCAAGTATTACTGGTAAATTCTTATTAGGTAAAAAACTATCAGATTTAAGCTCTGACTATCTAAAAAAAATCTCAGACCAAACTACTTGGGAAGATGCAGAATCATTTTTACCGAATAAAATTGGTAAATTTTCAAGAATCAATGCTGATGGAAGAGAAATCGTTAGAAGAGATAAACCTAAAGAAACCATTACCAGGGCTTTTTATTATACTCGTTCCGAGTTTCGTGGGAGAGATAACAGGGTTGAAGTAGAAGACTTTACATGGCGTACATATGAACGTTATCCACGTGAAACTATTCCTGCACAGAATGTTCATATTAACTGTATAAAGAGCCAAGACGAAAAATTTTTACTAATAGAATGCGATAGTCAAGAAGATCCAGCATTATTCTTACATAAACTAAATTTGGCTTTGGAAATATTTGGTTCAGAACTTGAGTTTCATGTAGCTGCAAAAGATGGTTTTGTTCAATTACCACGAACATTTAAAGTTGTTAATTGGCTTATTTTACCTGCGGGAACTTATTCAAAAGAAGAATTAAAAGAAAAAATTAAACAAACAGTTTCTACAAAATTAAGTAAGACTGTAAAACCTGTGATTGAAAAAAGATTAGATAAAATAGCTTCTTATGAGCATACAGGTATTGTTATTGGAGTTGGTGGATATAAAGGATATGTAATTTATCACTTCCCTCAAAAAGGTATATCTGTTTTGGAGTCTGATAGCCCAAATAACGCTACCTATGTATTTAATAATACAAGTTGGGAAGAACTATCTAAAAAAACAAAGACTGAGATTATTAAAAGCAATTTAGCAATTAGAAGAATTATTCATGATACCAATTGGGATCAACAAATAGATACTTTACTAAGATGATACTCTCACTCAAGTTCACCATAGCTATACTGCAAGTCTTGTGAGAGATGGTGAACATTGGGGTAGGTTAATCATATTAAAATTAAATAGCCATTGATTCTCTATTTATCATACCTAGTTTTATAAAAAACTAGGTTGAATCTCGCTATTCTTAATTAACTCAATTGATTGAAATATATTAATTTTTTTATCAGCATTTTTCAGGGATAATTCTGACATTTTCTGAGTAATTAGTAAAAACTCATCAACATTATAAACACGTTGGAATTTCTTTTCCTGCTGAAGAAAAACTGTAACTTTTTTCTTTTGTTTAATAAGCTCAATAATATTTTTTAATGTTCCTGTACTCTTTTTATCCCAAAGCATGACACCAATATCAGCATCATTTGCTAAAGCTAGATCCTTAGCGGTGAAGAAATCCCTTGTACCAAATCTATATTTTGTAACTACTGATTTTGTAGGCCAATTACCTAAATTATTTCTGACTGTAGTGCCACTATGATAAACAGTAACTTTATTATACCCTTGAATATTAAGGTAATTTTGTACAGCTTTATCAATTCCATCAGCATCACCAAGGATAATTTCGTATCCTTGGTTCATCATCTTATCAATACGTTTAGTTACGGATTCGTCTAGTTTTTTAATACTAATAGAGCCCGCAATAAAAATTTTTTCCACTGCTATTTCCAAGTTAATGCTGCTGTATAGATATCTTTAACTTTAGAATATGAGCTTAGCACTTTACAAGCAGCCTCCATAGTAGCCCCTGTATCAAATAAGTCATCTATAAGAAGAACATTCCAAGGCCCATCATTCCTAATGCCATCATAAAGAGAAAAGCTATTAGCTAATACTGACTCTTTTTCTTCTCTTGTTTGTAAATCTTTAAGAGACGTTCCATTTTTTGTCTTATGTAAAATATTAGTAAACACAGGTATATTTAAAGCTTGTCCAAGTCCTTCAGCTAAACCATACACTGGCTGACGATCACGATTATTAGATGCAGGCATAGGAACAATGAATCCTATCTTTTCACTAAAGTTTTGAGTTATTGCTGAAGATAGAGCCTCAACTAAAGTAGGAATTTGGTTCCAATCATTTCTATATTTTAATAAAAATAATGCTTGGCCTATGTCTGATCTTTTAGTGTCGAACATAGGACGGCCATACTCATTGTCACCAAGGTATTCACTCTTTAGAACATGTTTATCTAAAACTATTCCTTTTTTCCAAGGACCATTAATTTCCTTAATATTCATATTACGATTAATCTCTAATGAAATTTTGATTTATAAGTTTTTTAAATAAATTAAAAACAACAACTTATTGGGGATAATTTAACATAAAAACTCTTATACGAAATTCAAATCCAAGACATAAAAAAGCCCAACATCCTGTTGGGCTTTTTTATGTATTTGATGCGTTGGTATAACTCCTGTCGTACCTGCATATTCCATTGCTACGATTTCTTATTGTTATCTGGAGCATCCTGCTCTCTATGTGTTCATCATAGAAAATTGAAGGTCATCGGTATAGACGCAAAATACCTGAATGAATGTGAGCCAAGGCGTACAAAATTGATTAAAACTTATCCCAAAAGTTGTCCGCAGAAATTGGGGATGAATTTGATCTTAAAAGGCATATATCTTATAGGGAATTGCAGTTTTTGATCGCTTTTTGATCAATTTTATTGGCGAAAAATGACAAATTTGCTCAAAAAGAAACCGACATGTTTCAAAGTTGGTTTTTTGCTGTTTTTCGGGGTGGGTGAAAATTTTTAAGTTATTGATTTTAAATAATTATTTTAATTGCATTTCGCATAACGCCTATTATGTTAAATGGGAACTTATTTAGTTGAAAAGTAAACTATTTATGAGTTTCGTATAAGAGATTTTATGCTACATCAACCAAGTAAGTACTTATAAAAATAATTCCAACTAAAACAAGCTAACCTTAAAAATAAAATCCAGGATTTTTTTAAAATCATCCTGGGTTGAATTTTTTTAAAAAAAATGAATCCAGGTGTTGATTTTTATTAAATCCAGGTTATTATAAACCCATTAATAATTTAGGATAAAAATCATGATTGAAGATAATCTACCAAAGCCTTTAACAACTGGATCACTGGATGATTTATTAGTAGCTAGTAATGGGAGTGAGCAGGACTACAATGTCTTTATTGGACATAATTTGGGAGAGCGTGTTTTCTTATTACAAGTACCTATGAAAGAGTTTTTCAAGATTTCAGAAGTAGCCAATGAACAATTTAGAGAAGGGATTGAGGTTTCTCAACGTAAGTTAGACCAAGTTCATGCTCAAAAATTGGCTGTCTATATTTTAAAAGGCCTGATTTCTTCTGCTATTCAATTCAGGGAGTTACAAAAACAACCAGCTATTCCTGCACTGAATAAGATTCAGGAAGAACTTGGAAGACAACCTTATTTATCACTACAACCATTAGTTGCAAATATTCGTGGTATTGGCCATCGTGGTGGATTATTAAGGGCTGAACGAGTTATTTCTAAAGATGATCTTTCTACAGCTTGTTTTAAAGTTTATTTAGCTCAAAACAATATCTTATGGGTAGTTGATGGTCAGCATCGACGAGAGGGTATGCGTATTGTCTTTGATTTTTTAGATAACTTGCTTCGTCATCATGCTTATCCTAAGAAAAAGGGAATTTATGCTCCATTAGATGGCCACATTGAACTTACATCTGAAGAATTGCAAGCCTGGCAAACTGTATCGGAAAGTAGCCGTACCTTTGCATCGGTATCGGTAGAAGTACATTTAGGGTTGAATATTGATGAAGAACGTCAACTGTTTCATGACTTGAATAACCTTGGGAAAAAAGTAGATAAGAACTTAGCACTAAAATTTGATAGTTCAAATCCAATTAATCTATTCATCAAAGAACAAATCATTGAGCAACTTGATATTAAAGTTTCAGAAGTTGAGCAGAAGGACTGGTCTAAGGATGATGGAAGTATTCTACTCAAAGATATGTCTGCTATTAATGCAATTTTATTTTTGAATAAAACTAATATTTCTACGGCAACTCCTGATGTAAAAGATAAGTTTTCGGTTGCTAAGCAGTTTTGGGAAAGTATTAAATCAATTGATGGATTTGGTGAAGAAAAAGGTAAAGAAAAAACAGTTGCTATGCAGCCAGTAGTTTTAAAGGCTTTAGCAAAGCTTGTTTATGACTTTAAATTTGGTAGAAAACTTTCTGAAAAATCTGAATCTTATTATCATGCTTTACTAGAAGGTATTAGTAATTTGGACCTCTCTCATTCTAATAAAATTTGGCAATACTATGAGATGTCTGAAAGTGAAAGAAAACACTTATTCCCAGGTGCTGATCGTTACTTGCCTGATGAAGAAAGTGGTAACCGTGATTTAGGGTCATTAAATGCAGGACTAATGCGTTTTGGTGCTAAACACAATGATATATATCCTATTATTGGCGATATGATTCGATATCAACTTCAATTGCCAAGCCGTCACTCTCCTACAAATAGCGATTTGTTTAACTAAAATTAAAAAGGAGCAAATGCTCCTTTTCTTTTAACATTAAATATCTAAAAATAGAGAGATTACCTTGATTAAGTTAATGACTTATATAGAAAAAAAAGAATTTAAAATAGCATTTTTTGAACTTCTAAAAATCGGCTTCTTTATTGGTTTTATACCTAGTTTGATTGCCATTTTAGCTGATTTCGGATTTTTAACATTAGCTTCTAATAGCTTAACTGAAAGTAAGAATCTAAAAAGTTTTAATGAAGTAATAGCAACATTAATTCCTAAGAATGAAATTTATATGAGTTTATTGGTGTTCTATACCATATCTCATATGCTGTTAACTTATATTTTGGGAATTTGTGTTCATTTAAAAAAACAAATTTCTCCTAAAATTTTGATTTTCTGTGAATTTTTTAGACCAATAGCTGATGTTTTGTACCAGCTACTAGCTATAATTTCAGGTATTTTTTCTGCCTTAGCATTCTTGATGTTATTTTCAACAGAACCATTTAGTTTAGTTATTTTTTTAGTAATGTCTTTATTTCTCCTATTTTTATCTACTGTTGGATTAGTAATTACTAGAGTAATCACATCTGACTATAAAAAAATAGTTGTTTAAGCTTTGCTCAATCAAGAGAAGTTTCAGATGTAATGATGATTGTTTAGTGAATAAAAAAGCCCAACATCCAGTTAGGCTTTTTCGTATTAGGTGTTTAGGTCTAAATACTATCGTACATCACGTCCTGGTGTAGCATTTATTATTTTATGAGTAGAATATCCACGCTAGATAGTCTAGACACAATGCTCCCTTACAACTGTTTTTTATAGTTCAAATATTCAGTTGGCCCAGCCTTTGTAATACGAATGGGGATATCAAAAAATTCCCAATATTTTGGCATTTCCAAAGTCCCAAACGTCCCGTTATACATAATTACAGCATTATGTTCAGGCAATTGGCTAAACTCCTCAGGTTCAATAATATATTCAAGCCTTGTGCTTTCTGAATGACCCGATGATGTGCTCCGATTATTAACTTCATTACTACTCGTACCTTGCCCTATATGCTCAGAATAGCTGTAATAGGTGGTTTCAGTTTTCCCAATTAGCTTACTAAACACTTCAGCCGTCGAAATATCACCAATCTTAAAAACAACCTTATAATTACTCGAACCTAAAAATAACTTATCCGCATTGGCTCCATACAAGCGATTTAAGCCCTCTAATGATTGAAGATATAGAAAAGTAGGTATATTCGCAGAGCGCATTGTATTGAGCAAATCAGTGAACTTAGGGATAGGGGCACAATTAATAATTTCATCAAGTGCGAGGAACACTGCTCCACGATTTTGATTCGCTTGCAAAATACGTATTATATGCGCCACAGTTGCACCAAAGAGCGTAGCAGTTGAACTCTTATATTCCTGATCAAATTGCAGAAAAACCGCCTGCTTTGGCTTCATAAGAATATCTTTTAAATAAAATCCCTCAGCATTACTTGAAATTGATGTTCTAATCCTTTCATCATCAAGAAAATCAAATGCTTTTGAAGTCGCTGTCATGATGGATGCAAATAACTTATCATTCTTTGCTGTACGTGTAATGTCTTTCGCAATACTCGAAACTATTTCATTTTTAGACTGTCGCAAGGTTTTTAACAACTCTGCATTATCGTTCATCGAGTTAATAAAGCCTTGAGCATTAGGTAAAGATGCCTGGGATCCTAATTCTATGAGGATTGCTTTTAGCAGCCTTCTTGCATTGTCATTAAAAACTTTTGACTCCGCTGAATCTGTATCCGGAATAATAATATTTAAAACTTCATTAAATTCTGCTGAATCATGAATCTCTGAAAATAAATTATAGTGATCTCCATTGATATCAGTTGGATTGAAGACCCAATCTTTATAACCATATTTTTCAAAAACATTATTGTATTTCAAGATAGCCCAAATTTCTGGCTTAATATCAGTTGCAACAAAACTTTGCCCTGACTCCATCCAATCAATAATTTGTGTCACAAGATAGGTGGTTTTACCTGAACCTGGCGCACCTAAAATAATCCCACGGTCTTCGTTAGTAACTCTTAAGGCTTTCCAAACAGGTTCTTTCAATTTTTTTTCGTAAACGTAAGCAATTAAAGGGGTTCCAACGTCTTGCGTTGGCTCAACTGCATCTAAAAGCGTTCCAAGCCCCTCAGCAGATTCCTTTTTTTCTATACTTTTCCGCTTCCGATCAATATTTTCTGGATCAATGCATTGAGAGCCAAAATACATAGCTAAAAAAAACAATAGGGCTGCAGATAAAGAGAGGATGATGAAATGCAAATTGGAAAGTTCGAAATATGCTTTCAAACAATATACAAAACCAGTAAAGACAATGAAAAATGGGATTAATGCTAACTTAGCAGCCATTTTTTTTATGTCATCTAACTCATTTTGTTTTATTTTTCCAAAGGTTTCAGAAACTATAAAGTTCGTCAGAACATATGTCACAGCAAAAATAGCAACTGCGACAAGGGGTAGCAAAAGCAATAAAATTTTGAATGTCATTTATGTTCTTGTCTACCTTCGCAAACGTCCAAAAATTGTGGTTCAGATACAGGGCTTTTAAGCCAAGAACAACGTACTGTATAAAAATAAGATGTCTCTAAACTTTTGAGTTTAATTAATGTTTGACTTGTTTTTAGTTCAGATTTTTCATTCCAAATTAATAATTTACAATTCACGCAGCGACCACATAGTGGAAGTTTTTCGCGAATATCTGATGCGACACCCATTATTTTTTGCTCCAACTTCCGAGATAAACAGATGTAATATTTATGCGTGAATGCCCGAGCTCTTCACTAATTTGCAGACGAATAACAGCATCTTTTTCCTTTTCTTCTGCCGTTAGCTCTCTAACACCACCAACAGCGGGGCATTGAAATCCCATGAGCTCAAAATAGCGGTATTGCGCGTAGCCATGGCGCAAGCCGTGAGTTTGGCCAACCCCGAGTGCGCTCGTGACTTTTTCAAAAAATGACATATGAGAAACATACGACTTTTCTTTCGGAATCAAAGATCCCCCATTTTCAACCGCTCGCGCGTATGCATTTCTGAGCTCATCACGCTGTTTTTCATTCGTTATCGGAATTGTGCGCGGTCTCCCACCTTTCGCCCAGCTTCCCTTGATTCGAATGTATTTAGCACTCTCAATTTTTTGCCCATCTAGAGCAAAAACAGGCTGAAACTTCATGCTTTCTTCGCGTCTGAGTCCAAAAGCGTCTTGTAAACGCAAAGACTGCGCAATATTTTGATCAATTTGTGATAAATCGAGCTCTTTCAACGATACAGATTTATTTTCATTCGTGACGTAAACACGCTTTTCGAGTTTATAAGTATTGTTATTTTTAATTGCGCCCGGATTTCCAACTTTTTCAGCCCAAAATCGAAGAACACACATGCGATTTTTTATAGTACCTGCGCTTAATTCTTCTCTACGCCAAAATTCTATTAACCTATTAATATGTTTGCCTTTTATATCAGTTGCACGCATCGTATAAGTATTAAAACCAATGGATGCAAGCTGATCGCTGAACAAACGCAGCATCGCACGACGATTCGCCTGGGTCGCATGCGACCCAGTACGAAATTTTTTGCAAAGCTCATCTAGCTCATTTTTCAAAGTCATTGATTGTTGACTTTATAAAATTCAGAGACAAATGATTCATTTGATTTTTTATAATTCTTTGAGTTATCAAGAGTGAATCGCGTACTTACATAATCCTTTCTACCATCCATTTTTTTTGTGTAAGTAAAATAAATTACATCTGATGAATCAATTGAAATCGGGCTGATTACAGTTTGTGCATTTTCAATATCAACGTATGAATTTTCATCAGAAAATCTACAATTTTTTGCTTCAAACGTATGCGTAAATCCTGAAACTCGAATAAAGACAATTCCATCTTTAATACGCAATGAATCAAGAATTTGAATGAAATCTGATTTCTTCGTTTTTCCAAAAAATTTAGAAATTGACATATAGAGATCCACTTTTAAGCTTAGTGTTAAATTAGTGTTTTATCCGCATTTGCTAAAAAACAGTGCTGAAAAAAACAGAAAATAGTTATAAAAAATCGAAATTCTTTAGAACTAACATATTGAATACTTTATAAAAAAACAATTTCAGCATATATAGATGTGAATCGTTAGAAAGTAGTTGATCTCCTTTAAAAATTTTATGTTTAAGCTGAGAAATTTTTAAAAAGTCAGCGAAGAAAAGTTATGAAAAAACAAAAGAAAGTTTGATTAATATATCAACTATTTTTTCGCCATCACGTGGCAAAAACTTACAATAATTCTATCTAAGCTAGATATAGTGTAATTCTTCCAGAGCGTCACTACTCTTTTGTAGTGACGCTCTGTGGAAGTGACAACAGTTAGTGCGTAAGAATTGAGTCGCCACCCTTCGGGCTGGCTCTGCTTCTCCCGAAAAAAATTAAATGGGAGCCTTGTAATCAAAAAGAAAAAGTTAGGATATTTTGATTGAGCCTAGTCGCTCACACTCCGTTCGCTTTGTTATTTTTTGCTTTCAGCAAGTTTTATAGAGCGAGTGTCTACGAGCGAACAGATACAATCAAAATTCTCGCTATGTTTTTTCCCTGATTACAAGCTCCCCTCTGATTCTAAAATTTAGATACAGAGCATTCCGAAGGGTGCGAACAAACTTAATGTGTGTCTAGACCGAGCGTAGCGAGCATAAAAAACTTATGAGCGTAGCGAATTCCGAGTTGCTTTTGTTTTTTATTAAATTCTAATGAGATTAACCAAAAAATTGCCCCTACGAACTGAGCGAAAGCGAAGTTCAATAGAGTTTGAGCGAAGCGAAAACATAGGGCAATTTTAAAATTAGATATATTTTTAATATTTTTAATATTTTTAAATACTTTTAGAGTAGCTAAAAGGCATAAGTATCAAGCTTTTTACAACATTAATTCATACTTTTACCTAGGTATTTTCATACTTTTACCTAG
>NZ_JBWYIT010000021.1:0-8620 GCF_056779875.1 Acinetobacter sp. ANC_7634
ATTTTAATGAGGACTAAGGTTTGAGTTTGCATCGTTGCGACCGCCATCTTGTGTGGGCGGATCGTCGGGATTTCAACGAGCAAGGTTTCAACTGATGTAATCATTTCCACTCTACGCATTCTTGCATTGTGTATTTCATGTGGTATACCTTAAAAGAATGCAAAAATAGAGTCGAAGATCATTTTTGCATTTTAATATATTTTAAAGGTATGGAAGTCATGGAGCTTAGACATCTACGATATTTTGTCGCAGTGGTAGAAGAACAAAGTTTTACAAAAGCAGCCGAAAAGTTATTTATTGCGCAGCCACCATTAAGTAGACAAATTCAAAATTTGGAATCAGAGCTTGGCATTGCTTTATTTGAGCGAGGTAGCCGTCCATTAAAAACAACACAAGCCGGTTATTTCTTTTATCAGCACGCAGTGAAATTACTTGCCAATGCTGAAGAAGTTAAGTCTATGACAAAGCGTATAGGTCTAGTTGAACGTACAGTAACAATGGGGTTTGTCGGGTCACTGCTTTATGGGCTGCTTTCTAAAATTGTATATTTATATAGGCAGCAGCAACCCCACTTAAAGATTGAACTTGTTGAAATGACCACGTTAGAACAAGTTAAAGCACTCAAAGAGGGGAAGATTGATGTTGGATTTGGGCGGCTTAGAATTTCAGATCCAGCATTGAAGCGAATTTTGCTTCGTGAAGAGCGCTTAATGATGGCAGTGCATGCAAGTCATCCTTTAAGTTTAAAAAAAGAAGGTGTTTATCTATCTGATATTTCTGATGAAAATATTTTTTTATACCCTAGCCATACAACCCCTAGCTTTGCAACTCAAGTCCAAGCCTTGTTTGCAGAATATAATTTAGAACCTAAAAATATTCGTTTGGTGCGAGAAATTCAGCTATCTCTTGGTTTGGTTGCAGCTGGTGAAGGTATTTGTATTGTCCCAGAAAGTGCGAAATCAATTCAGCTATCCCATTTGCTTTACATCCCAATTTTAGATGAAACTGCAGTAAGTCCAGTATTTATGACGATACGTAATCTAGATGAGAGCGAGGACATCATGTCTCTAATAGATTGTATTTACCAAGTGTATGATTTAGAAGCAATTAAGTATGATAGAAATTTAATTTAGATAGGGTCTAATACAATAATTAGACTTAGGTCTAAAGCTATTGGATAAAAAATAGCAATCAAAAATCTTAAATACTCAAAATAACTACGACTTTAGCTTATGCCCCGAAAAGGGGCTTAATTTTTTTTGATAAATTTCAAACAAATAATTTTAACTTTAAAGAAAAAGTAGGTTGCAATAAAAAATTCAAATTAGAAATTCTCAAAGAATTTTTTTTTTAAGTAATTATTCGTCTAATTTTTATTCAATCATAATAGAAATAAGCCCTCGAGATTATTTAGACCTTGAAGGTATATATATAGATATATTCGGTTTTGGACATTTTTTCAGCTTTAAGTCAATGTTGCGTCATATTTTTGGAGAGTTTATTTGCAGGAGGCGCAACCTTGGAAGCAAACAAATTAAATATCAATCGTGTGATTGATGATGCTAAGTTCACACCATTTCATTGGGGTGTATTGTTTTGGTGCTTATTGATTATTATCTTTGATGGTTATGATCTTGTCATTTACGGAGTTGCATTACCTTTATTAATGCAGGAATGGGCATTAACTTCAGTACAAGCTGGATTGTTAGCAAGTACAGCTTTATTTGGGATGATGTTCGGTGCTATGTCATTTGGTACATTATCAGATAAGCTTGGTCGTAAAAAAACCATCATGATTTGTGTGGCAATCTTCAGTGGATTTACATTTTTGGGGGCATTTGCATCAAATCCGACTGAATTTGGTATTTTACGCTTTCTTGCTGGTCTGGGTATTGGCGGTGTGATGCCTAACGTTGTTGCTTTAATGACTGAATATGCACCTAAGCGAATTAGAAGTACTTTAGTTGCTCTTATGTTCAGTGGATATGCAATTGGTGGTATGACGTCAGCATTATTAGGTGCTTGGTTAGTTCCACAATATGGCTGGAAAATTATGTTCTATATCGCTGCATTGCCTTTAATCGCATTGCCGTTGATTTGGAAATTCCTACCAGAATCTTTGATGTACCTGACCAACAAAAACCAAACCGAGCAAGTGCGAATTAATGTTAAGAAAATCGCACCTGAAAAAAATATTACTGCTGACACTCAATTTGTATTAGATGAAGTCACAGCAGGTGATGAAGCTCCTTTAAAAGCATTATTCCAGCAAGGTCGTAGCTTCAGTACTTTCATGTTCTGGGTTGCATTCTTTATGTGTTTACTCATGGTTTATGCTTTAGGAAGCTGGTTGCCAAAACTGATGATTCAAGCGGGTTACTCGCTTGGTGCAAGTATGATCTTCCTATTTGCATTAAATATCGGTGGTATGGTGGGTGCAATCGGTGGTGGATATCTTGCAGATCGTTTCCACATCAAAAAAGTACTCACAATTATGTTCGTGTGCGGTGCACTTGCACTTATCCTTCTCGGCTTTAATAGTCCACAAATCGTGTTGTATACGCTAATTGCAATCGCGGGCGCTGCAACGATTGGCTCACAAATTCTACTTTATACATTCGTCGCACAATATTATCCGTCGACAGTTCGTTCAACAGGTATGGGTTGGGCATCTGGTATTGGTCGAATTGGTGCAATCGTAGGTCCAGTACTCACTGGTGCTTTGTTAACCATGGAACTTCCGCACCAAATGAATTTCTTGGTCATCGCAATTCCTGGTGTGATTGCAGCGTTAGCAATTTTTATGGTGAATCTGAAAAATTCAGTAGATGGTAAAATTGCTCAGGAAGAATCTGTACACTCTTCTAAAGTCGTAGAACAAACTCAGTAAAAATTCTTTATAAATAAGACAGCTGCCAGAAGGTGGCTGTTATTTAGACTTTTAAACCATTTTTTAGGATAAGAGAGATTAGGATGATCTTTTCAAACAAACCTTTTACTTTAAGTTTAATCTCATTAGCTGTTTTAACATCTACTGCAGCATACGCGAATAGTCCACAACAGTCTGAAATAGAGCAATTACGTCAAGAAATTGAAGCACTTAAATCAATGATGGAACAACAACAGAAGAATGCTGTTGTGCAGGCAAAATCGATTGAGACATTAAAGACAGAATCTGTTAACCCCCAACCAAAACTCAATGTTGGTAAAGATACCACTTTTAATTTTTATGGAAATGTTCGTCTAGATGCTTCATATCAAGCTGAAGGTAGTGGGTTAGATCGCCTATATAATAATATTAATAAGGTTCCTTTAGCCGGTAATAATGAGGCGAGTGATCAGCTTAAGTCGACTCTATCAGCAACACGTTTAGGTTTGGATATTCATAGTCAAATTAATGATAAAAAAGTTTCAGGTAAAGTTGAAGTCGACTTTTTGGGTGGAGCTGGATTAGATAATCTTCGTATACGTCATGCTTATATGAATTACGATAAATGGTTAATTGGTCAAACTTGGTCTAACTTTGCTGTGCCAGACTATATGCCTGAAACGATTGATGCCTTAGGTTATGTGGGTGGTGCTGTAAAACGTACACCTCAAGTTCGTTATAGTATGAGTTTAGCACCTGCAACAGGTTTGGTCCTTGCAGCAGAAGATCCAAAAGATGGATTATCTAAAATGCGTACACCTGCAGTCACAGCGCGATTGAATCATCAATTAAATGATGATGCTAAACTCAGTTTACGTACTATGGTCAATGAAAAGAAAACAGAAGTTGATGAATTCGTTGCATGGGGCGTAGGACTTGGTATGCAATATAAATTAGCTCCTTCAACTACACTGAAAGCTGACTACTATCATGTAAAAGGAGATAGCAGTTTCGTTTCATGGACGAATCCTGGTATCAGCCGTAGCTCATCTGGTGAAATTTTAGATGAGAATGAATTTGACTCGATTACAATAGGTCTAACGCAGCAATTTAATCCTCAATGGCGTGGAACTGTTGGTTTTGGTTATATGAATCAAGATGTAACAAATGCTTATCGAGGTGGTGCAGTAAATCTGACAGAGATCAATAAGGAGCTTTGGCAAGGTTGGGTCAATGCATTCTATAGTCCGATCAAACCGATTAGCCTTGGATTGGAATATGTGTATGGTGAGCGTAAAGCTGTAGTATCTGCACCAAATGGTTCTAACACAGGTGAGGATAATCGTGTAAGTGCTGTAGCAATTTATAATTTCTAAATTATTCAAACTTGAATTATGATAAAAAGAGCGATTTTTCGCTCTTTTTTTATGGGATGGTTTTAGAGAATGTCAGAATAGATCCTAGAAAAAATAAAAATATAAAAGTACTATGAGATCTTGTTTTACTTTACATTCTCATCTACTAGGAGAAGGCGCGTTTCGTGTACGAATTAGATTGCAAATTACTCAGTATTTTTTTTCATGTTTACAAATTTAAAAGTGTCTCGGTTGCTGCTGAACAATTGCAGATGAGTCAACCTGCTGTAAGTAATATTCTTAATAAAATTCGACAACATTATAACGATCCGCTTTTTTTAAGAATTGGGAATGAAATGATCCCGACGGAATTATCAAAGCAATTATTCCCATTGGTCAGTGAAGCATTAAGTAAAGTTGAAGCGATTAATAATTTTACGATCGATTTTGATGAAGCTATATCAGATCAACAATTCACCTTGGCGATGACTGATGTTTCGCATTTAGTATTACTGCCTAAGATTTCCCAATATCTAAAAGCAAAAGCATCTCATGTCAGATTAAATGTGCGTCCAATAACTTCTGAAACAAGTTATCAAATGGCAAATGGTGAAATTGATCTTGCATTAGGATTTCTGCCTCATTTGGAAAATGGCTTTTATCAACAAAAACTATTCGAGCAATATTATGTTGTAATTGCAGCAAAAGATCACCCTCGTTTAACGGGAGATTCAATCAGCAAAGAGCAATATTTGGCAGAATCACACATTGATATTGATGCGGGAATGGGGCATTACCATATTGAAAATGAGCTGTTAAACCTTGAACTTAAAAGAAATATTTTAATGCGATTACCAAGTTATCTTGGTGTTGGTCTTGTTGTTCAAGAAACTGATGCGATTGCTACAGTGCCTTACTATCTAAGTGAAGTTTTATTATCACGAGGCAATTTAAAAATCTTTGATGCACCTATTGCTTTCCCGACATATGGTGTTAAACAATACTGGCATATGTCCTGTCATCATAAGACCAGCCATCAATGGCTTAGACATATGTTTCATGAAATCCTTGTAAAATAACACTCATAAATACTCTATGAGCAAGCGATTGGGGTTATATAGGTAGGCTATTCCTTAAATAAAAAATAGCCTAAGCTCTAAGCATCGTTATTAATTTTTAACTAAACCGCCATCCACTATTAAATTTTGACCAGTGACAGCTTTGGAGTACGGTGACAAAAACATTAAAATGGCTGAAGCAAACTCATCAGGAGTGACTACTTTACGCAAGGGGGTAGCGGAAGCAATATAATCAAAAACTTCCTGTGGCGTGCTTTTACTTGCATCAGTTTGTTGAAGTAATCCACCAGACAACATATTGACATTAATTCCAAACTCACCTAATTCATGAGCACATGTTCTCGTCAATGCGAGAAGGGCAGATTTTGCAGTAGTATAGTCATGATATGGCACAACAGGATTTTGCACCAAGTTTGTTCCTATATTCACAATTCGACCGAATCGATTAGCTTTCATGTCGGCTAAAGCGGCTTGAGTGGTATTAAGGGCAGCTTTGACAGCACCCTCAAACTGAGTGTGCATATCATTCCATTGTATTTGTGAAATATTTGGTCTTGCATCCCCGTTAAATTTAAATCTAACGAGTGCATTATTCACAATTGAATGAATAGCTTCACCAAAATGCAGTTTGGCAGCCTTAAACATTTCTGAAACTTGATCTGCATCAGTAATATCCGCTTGATAACTAAAAACTTGATCAGGATGTGAAAGTTTTAATGTCTTAGCGGACTCATGACTACTATGATAATTGACAACGACACGAGCGCCTTCGCTCAATAATGCCTTGGTAATAGCCAAGCCAAGGCCTCGTGCCCCACCTGTAACGAGTACAATCTGTTCGTTTATTTTCATTTACACACAATCAATAAGACTTGGTGAAGATTGTATGTAAATAATAAGTAACTTCAACCTTTGATAAAGCAAAAATATTTATTTTTGAAATGAAATTTCTAATAGTTTGTGATGAATAAATCTGAGCTTGTCTAAGACTTTATCTGATAGCGTAAATGGGTATGCATCATCTAAACCCATACTGCGATTAAGTGCATTTAAGTTAAAAGTGATGGTTAACCAGTTTTGTAAAACAGTTTCAAAGTTTTTAGCACCAATCGGATTTTCTTCGATCGTCATACTTGGGAGATCAGCACGTTTAGATTGAACACTCAGACCCGCATAGTATGCTGTTTCTAAGGTATCCATCATATGTAAATAATGTGCCCAAGTCTCTGCCCAATCTTCCCATGGGTGAGCACTTGCATAGGAACTAATAAATTTTTTTTGCCAGTCTATGGGTGGACCTTCGTGATAATGTCGCTTTAAAGCCTCAGCATAATCTTGTCGTTCATCTCCAAACATTACTCTGAACGCATCAATGAGATCTGGTCGAAGCTCTTGAATGAGATCAAAATAGTAATGCCCGCTTTCGTGGCGAAAATGACCGAGTAGGGTTCGATAGTTTTCACCCATTTTTATTCGGGTTGTTTCGCGGTATACGACGTCTGCTTCGCTTGCATTTAATGTAATTGTACCTTGAGCATGCCCAGTTAAAACAGGAAGATCTGGTTCGGGCATCAAAAAATTAAATCTAAGTCCAAATTGATCATGATCATTTTTTTTTGGTCTCGGCATGATATTTAGTTGTTGCATCATATAAAGGAAACGACGCTTCGCATGCTCTAATCTGCTCCAATAGATGGTGTGATCAGGATTATTTAAATTTGGAATAATAGAGGTTAGTTTGCAAGAGTCACAGTAAATATCAGAACTTTCTGCAGGAATCATCCAATTGCATACATGATGATGCAAATAATTAAAACAGGGTTTATAGAGTTTATTTTTGAATTTGGGATTAATAGATTTCCACAATTGACTAGTATGTTTATGGAAACTTCCCATTTCTCTTTCTTCTACAACATATCCTAAATTAATTCCACAATGAGTACATGTAGAATTCATAAAAAAGATTTGCCGATTGCACTGCGCGCAAGAAAAATATTTCATAAAAATTATTCATTTTTTTGAGATTATACCATTGCTTTTTTCAAAAAAAAATTTGTGTTTCTGATATTAAATAATGAAAATTAAAAGCAAGAAAAATGATGAACAATAAGTAATCAACGTATTGAATTTGTAAATAGCAGTATAATTAAGATCATTTAGTTGCTGTATAAAATAAAATCAATTTTATTAAAAAATAGTGTGATGCAAATCACAATATATTGAAATATATGATTTTTAATCTAAAAAAATCTTGATTAGAAAACTAAATGATCGTTTAATGCTATCAAGTAAAATTTCTTTAAATCTATGGGTATTTTGTATATGCAAACTCAGATTATCTCAAAAAAAACCTTGAATAATACGATCACTTCAGAAAGCAATATAATTAAAATTGTTGAAGACTCAGTTGTAATGATCGACGTGGCTCCTGAAGATGTTCAAGAGCTGATTGTGAATGATAATCAGGTCATTATTAAACTTAATAATGGGGAAACAATAACCCTAGAAAACTTCAATTATGAAACATCTGATTTAGTTTTCCGTAACCAAAATAGTGAGATGTTTGTTCTTGATTTCAAAAATGTAGAATACAACCCTTTAGAAAGCATAGAAGCGTTACTAGAAGGTGGTGCTGGAACTGGCGCTACAATCTTAAATAATTGGTTAGCTGGTGGTGCACTTGCACTAGGTGCAGTTGGAGTTGGCGTTGCTGTATTTGATGCTGCTAATGGATCAAGTGACACAAAACAACCTTCCAAAGATCTCAGCAAATTAGTTGATGCAATCAATGATGCTAAAAATTCATTAAATCAATTGGATGGTGATGAAAAACAGCGAGTTGAAAATGCTATTAATGATGCAGAAGCTGTTTTAAAAGACCCAGAATCAAGTCAAGAATTACTTGACCAGACGGCTGATGATTTAATTTCTATTGTTGAAGATGCTTTAAAAGATCAAGAAGCTAAAGATGCTGCTAAATTAGAAGAAGCAATTAATAATCTTGAAGCTGATTTGGAAAATGCAAAGGATAAGTTGGAAAATGAAGATCCAAATGATCCATATACTGATGAAACTAGATCAGAATTAGAAAAAGAAATTGAAGAAGCTCAAAAGCTTGTAGATGACTTTAATAACAATATTGGTGACAAGCCAAGCATTGATGATGTAAATAATGCTCGTGATGAACTAAATAATGCTGTGGATAATCTTACTAATTTAGATTTTTCAGCAGCAACACAAGCGGTTCAAACTGCAGAAGCTAAGCATGATGAATTGGTAGAGGCAATTGCTGCTAAAAATGGTGTAATCAGTCCAGC
>NZ_JBWYIT010000022.1:0-5825 GCF_056779875.1 Acinetobacter sp. ANC_7634
GCGCTAAAGTTGAAGTTTGGCATGCAAACAGCTTAGGTAACTACTCGTTCTTTGATAAGTCTCAATCTGACTTCAACTTACGTCGTACGATCTTCACGGATGCACAAGGTCAATATACAGCATTAACCACAATGCCTGTAGGTTATGGCTGCCCACCAGAAGGTACAACTCAGTTTGTATTAGACAAACTTGGTCGTCATGGTAACCGCCCTTCACACGTGCATTACTTCGTCACTGCGCCTGGCTACCGTAAATTAACTACGCAGTTCAACATCGAAGGTGATGAATACCTTTGGGATGACTTTGCATTTGCAACGCGTGATGGCTTAGTGGCAACTGCTGTAGACGTAACTGATGAAGCTGAAATTGCTCGTCGTGGTCTAAAAGGTGCGTTCAAACATATTCAATTTGACATTGAATTAGTGAAAGACGTTGAAGGTGCGCCTTCTACTGAAGTTGAACGCCGCCGCGCATCAGCTTAAATCAATTAGTCGGAATCGGGATAAGTCAATTATCCCGATGACTTCCCCTCAATTTGGAAAGTCGGAGAACGTCCATGCCACGTATTCCTGTAATTAATACCAGCCATCTAGATCGTCTTGATGAGTTACTTGTAGACAACTTTGAGACAGGTGAGTTTAAACTTCATCGTTCAGTTTTCACTGATCAAGCCCTTTTTGACCTTGAAATGAAATACATCTTTGAGGGTAATTGGGTTTACTTGGCACACGAAAGCCAAATTCCAAATAACAATGATTATTACACGACACACATCGGTCGTCAGCCAATCGTGATTGCTCGTAACCGTCAAGGCGAGCTAAATGCAATGATCAATGCGTGTTCACACCGTGGTGCACAACTTTGCCGTAACAAACGTGGTAATAAGGCTACTTATACTTGCCCATTCCATGGTTGGACATTCAATAACTCAGGCAAACTTTTAAAAGTTAAAGACCCAACAGATGCTGGTTATTCTGACTGCTTTAACAAAGAAGGATCACATGATCTTAAGAAAGTTGCACGTTTTGAAAGTTATAAAGGCTTCTTATTCGGTAGCTTAAACCCAGACGTCTTGCCATTAGAAGAATTCTTAGGTGAAACGACTAAAATTATCGATATGATCGTGGGTCAGTCTGATCAAGGTTTAGAAGTTTTACGTGGTGCCTCAACTTATACATACGAAGGAAACTGGAAACTCACTGCTGAAAATGGTGCAGATGGTTACCATGTATCTGCAGTTCACTGGAATTATGCTGCGACTACGCAACAACGTAAAGAAAAACAAGCTGGCGACAATATCCGTGCAATGAGCGCAGGATCTTGGGGTAAACAAGGCGGTGGTTCTTACGGTTTTGAAAATGGTCACATGTTGCTTTGGACACAATGGGCTAACCCTGAAGACCGCCCTAACTTCCCTAAAGCAGATGAATACTCTGAGAAATTCGGTCCTGCTATGTCGAAGTGGATGATCGAGCGCTCGCGTAACCTTTGCTTATATCCAAACGTTTATTTGATGGATCAGTTCGGTTCACAAATCCGTGTACTTCGCCCAATTGCTGTCGATAAAACTGAAGTAACAATTTACTGCATCGCACCTGTAGGTGAAGAGCCAGAAGCTCGCGCACGCCGTATTCGTCAATATGAAGATTTCTTCAATGCTTCAGGTATGGCGACACCAGATGACTTAGAAGAATTCCGTGCATGTCAAGCAGGTTATGCTGGTATCGAACTTGAGTGGAACGATATGTGCCGTGGCTCAAAGCATTGGATCAATGGCCCAGATGATGCAGCAAACGAAATTGGTCTAAAACCTAAACTTTCAGGCGTTAAAACTGAAGACGAAGGTTTATACCTTGCGCAACATCAACATTGGTTAGAAGAAATGAAACGTGCGATTAAAGCAGAACAAGCTTTAGCTGAACAAGGAGATAACGCATGAGTAACGCGAATCTTGAAGCAACTTTAGAATCAGTGAGCCAGTTCTTATTTAAAGAAGCGCGCCTACTTGATGATGAACAGTGGGATGAATGGTTAGAGTGCTATGCACCTACAGCATCGTTCTGGATGCCATCTTGGGATGACTACAATACATTAACTGAAGATCCTCAATCAGAAATCTCGTTAATTTATTATCCAGATCGTCAAGGTTTAGAGGACCGCGTGTTCCGTATCAAAACTGAACGCTCTTCTGCAACAATGCCTGATACACGTACAAGCCACAATATTAACAACATTGAAATTCTTGAACGTCATGAAGATAAGGTTGTTGTTCGTTTCAACTGGAATACTTTAAGTTACCGCTACCAAAAGTCGTACAGCTACTTCGGCATGTCACGCTACGAAATCAATTTGTCTGGTGAAAAACCACAAATTTTAAATAAATATGTGGTACTTAAAAATGATTACATCAACCAAGTAATCGACGTATATCACCTGTAATTAGTAAATAACAAGTTCAGTAACTACCAAATGGAATTTTGGTAGTTACACCAAAAAATTGTTCAAAAGATTCTTAAAGGATATTCAGCCATGTCAAACCATAATGTTGCACTTCAATTTGAAGATGGCGTAACCCGATTTATTTCAGTTGCACAAGGCGAAACGCTTTCTGACGCTGCATATCGTCAAAAGATTAATATTCCGCTGGATTGCCGTGATGGTGCATGTGGTACTTGTCGAGCTTTTTGTGAGTCTGGCAGCTATGACATGCCTGAAGAAACTTATATTGAAGATGCACTTACACCAGAAGAGGCTGAGCAAGGCTATATCTTAGCTTGTCAGTGCCGTCCTACTTCAGATGCAGTTTTCCAAATTCAAGCATCATCTGATGTATGTAAAACTCAAATTCATCAATATCAAGGTACACTTTCTCGTGTAGAAAACTTATCTGAATCTACAATTACCTTTGATATTCAACTAGACGAGGGTCAGCCAGATATCAATTTCCTTGCTGGTCAGTATGTAAATGTAGGTATTCCTGGATCAACTGAAACACGTTCATACTCTTTCAGCTCTAAGCCAGGCAACCGTTTAACCGGCTTTGTTGTTCGTAACGTTCCTAACGGTAAGATGAGTAGCTTCTTAAGCAGCGAAGCGAAAGTCGGCGAAAAAATGACATTCACTGGTCCATTTGGTAGCTTCTACTTACGTAATGTAGTACGCCCTGTAGTAATGCTTGCTGGTGGTACAGGTATTGCTCCATTTATGTCGATGCTTCAAGTATTAGAAGAAAAAGGTTCTGAACATCCAGTACGTTTAGTTTTTGGTGTAACCAATGACTTTGACCTAGTTGCTATTGAAGAACTCGACAAACTTCAAGAAAAACTTGATTGGTTTGAATACCGTACCGTAGTTGCAAACCCAGAATCTGCACACGAACGTAAAGGTTATGTGACAGGTCACATTGAAACTGAATGGCTCAACGGTGGTGATGTAGACGTTTACCTCTGTGGTCCTGTTCCTATGGTAGATGCAGTTCGTGGTTGGTTAGATGCTGAAGGCATTAAACCTGCAAACTTCTTATTCGAAAAATTCTCTGCGAATTAAAGTGGAGAGGAACATGAATCAAAGATTTGAAAATAAAATCGTAATCGTTACTGGTGCCGCTCAAGGCATCGGTCGCGGTGTTGCTCTTCAAGCAGCTAGCG
The DNA here is from genome assembly GCF_056779875.1 of Acinetobacter sp. ANC_7634. NCBI lineage: Bacteria > Pseudomonadati > Pseudomonadota > Gammaproteobacteria > Moraxellales > Moraxellaceae > Acinetobacter > Acinetobacter sp. ANC_7634. The sequence continues at coordinate 3,648 of NZ_JBWYIT010000022.1, forward strand.
AAGGTGCAAAAGTTGTACTGGCTGACCGTGCTGAATACGTGACGACAACACTTGAAGAAATTACGACTCAAGGTGGCACAGGTGTTACTGTCTTAGCTGATCTTGAAACCTATGCTGGTGCACAATCTGTTGTAAATAAAGCGATCGAGACTTATGGCCGAATTGATGTGCTGATCAACAATGTTGGTGGTGCGATTTGGATGAAACCTTTTGAAGAGTTTTCTGAAGAGGAAATTATTAAAGAGATTAATCGTTCTTTATTTCCAACTTTATGGAGTTGTCGTGCAGTTTTACCACACATGCAACACCAAAAATCTGGTGTGATCGTGAATGTATCATCTATCGCCACATGTGGAATTAACCGTCTTCCATATTCTGCGGCTAAGGGTGGTGTAAATAGTTTTACTCAATCAATGGCATTTGCACATGCTAAAGATGGTATCCGCATCAATGCTGTGGCTACAGGTGGTACTGAAGCTCCACCACGTGTAATTCCACGTAATACTTCACCACTATCTGAGCAAGATCAAGCTTGGATGCAAGAAGTGGTTGATCAAACAATTGACCGCAGCTACATGAAACGCTATGGCACTATTCAAGAACAAGTAAATGCTATTTTGTTCCTTGCTTCAGATGAGTCTTCATACATTACAGGCACAGTCGTACCTGTAGGTGGTGGTGATCAGGGTTAACCCTGATCACGGACTCTTTAAATTCACAGGATCATTGACGCAAGGAGGCAAATACAATGGCAACCCTGTTTAAAACACTAAAAGAAGATTGGTCTATTTCCGCCACTGTCGCCGGCTTTTTAGCTGTATTGATTTCATATGCCGGACCATTAATTATTTTCTTTCAAGCAGCACAACAAGCCCAAGTTTCACCAGACATGATGATTTCATGGATTTGGGGTATCTCAATTGGTGCTGCTGTAGCTGGAATTCTATTATCAATAAAGTTTAAAGTTCCTGTCATTACCGCTTGGTCGGCACCTGGTACTGCTCTGCTAGTCACACTTTTTCCAGATATATCACTGAATGAAGCAGTTGCTGCATATATCACTACAGCTGTAGTGATTTTCATCATTGGTATTACCGGATATTTCGACAAACTATTGGCTTTGATACCGCAATCAGTGGCTGCAGGAATGATGGCTGGTATCTTATGTCAGTTCGGATTCGGTCTTTTTACCGCGACTAATACCATGCCATATATTGTGTTTGGAATGCTTATTTCGTATCTGATTGCTAAGCGTTTAACACCTCGATATGCCATGCTTTTAGTATTGGCAGCTGGTATTTTCATGAGTTTAGTCCTCGGAAAATTCAATGCTGTGAATATGGAGTTTTCACTTGCAATACCCCAATTCATTGCGCCCGAGTGGACGCTTAACTCTTTTCTAAATCTTGCAGTACCTCTTATTTTAGTCAGCCTTTCTGGTCAATTTTTACCTGGCATGGCAATTTTGAAATTAAGTGGCTATGACATTCAAGCAAAACCCATTATTACCACTACCAGTATCGCATCGTTAGCTGTTGCTTGTGTGGGCGGGATCACCATTGTCCTGGCATCAATAACAGCCGCACTCTGTACAGGTAAAGATGCACATGAGCTCAAAGAGAAACGTTATATCGCAGGTATTGCGAACGGTATTTTCTATATTTTAGGTGGTTTATTTGCAGGCAGCATTGTGATGCTTTTTAGCTTACTGCCTAAAGAACTTGTTGCTGCATTAGCAGGTTTAGCACTTTTAGGTGCTATTGCTACAAATTTACACGTTGCTATGTTCCAAGAAAAGGATCGTGACGCAGCTCTCCTTACTTTCTTGGCGACTGTTTCAGGTATGCAATTTTTAGGTTTAAGTTCAGTTTTTTGGGGAATCTGTATTGGTATTTTAGCGCACGTGATTTTAACGAAGCGTCAAAATACTACCCCATCATCGTCTACATCGACCTGATCATATTAAAGGTAAATGTAGATCGTTTGTTTAGGAAGTGATTATGATTGATAAAAGCTCAGCGTCTTTAACCGAAGCCCTCTCCCAAATTAAAGACGGTTCAACCATTATGATCGGTGGGTTTGGTACTGCAGGTCAGCCTGCTGAACTCATCGATGGCTTAATTGAACTCGGTATTAAAGACTTAGTGATCGTCAACAACAACGCAGGTAATGGTGATT
>NZ_JBWYIT010000023.1:0-5549 GCF_056779875.1 Acinetobacter sp. ANC_7634
AAGATCATTAAGAGATTATGAAGAACAACTTGTGTGGATTTTTACTGGTTGATTGATCGATATATATTATCATTAATAATTGGTAGAAATTTCTCGAAGTTTATTTGAGCAAATTTTTTGTCAGTAATTGATGAGCCAAGATTGGTACCCTTTAGGTACTATTGATTTTAAACTGAAGAGTTTGATCATGGCTCAGATTGAACGCTGGCGGCAGGCTTAACACATGCAAGTCGAGCGGGGGAAGGTAGCTTGCTACTGGACCTAGCGGCGGACGGGTGAGTAATGCTTAGGAATCTGCCTATTAGTGGGGGACAACATCTCGAAAGGGATGCTAATACCGCATACGTCCTACGGGAGAAAGCAGGGGACCTTCGGGCCTTGCGCTAATAGATGAGCCTAAGTCGGATTAGCTAGTTGGTGGGGTAAAGGCCTACCAAGGCGACGATCTGTAGCGGGTCTGAGAGGATGATCCGCCACACTGGGACTGAGACACGGCCCAGACTCCTACGGGAGGCAGCAGTGGGGAATATTGGACAATGGGCGGAAGCCTGATCCAGCCATGCCGCGTGTGTGAAGAAGGCCTTTTGGTTGTAAAGCACTTTAAGCGAGGAGGAGGCTACTAAGATTAATACTCTTGGATAGTGGACGTTACTCGCAGAATAAGCACCGGCTAACTCTGTGCCAGCAGCCGCGGTAATACAGAGGGTGCGAGCGTTAATCGGATTTACTGGGCGTAAAGCGTGCGTAGGCGGCTTTTTAAGTCGGATGTGAAATCCCCGAGCTTAACTTGGGAATTGCATTCGATACTGGGAAGCTAGAGTATGGGAGAGGATGGTAGAATTCCAGGTGTAGCGGTGAAATGCGTAGAGATCTGGAGGAATACCGATGGCGAAGGCAGCCATCTGGCCTAATACTGACGCTGAGGTACGAAAGCATGGGGAGCAAACAGGATTAGATACCCTGGTAGTCCATGCCGTAAACGATGTCTACTAGCCGTTGGGGCCTTTGAGGCTTTAGTGGCGCAGCTAACGCGATAAGTAGACCGCCTGGGGAGTACGGTCGCAAGACTAAAACTCAAATGAATTGACGGGGGCCCGCACAAGCGGTGGAGCATGTGGTTTAATTCGATGCAACGCGAAGAACCTTACCTGGTCTTGACATAGTAAGAACTTTCCAGAGATGGATTGGTGCCTTCGGGAACTTACATACAGGTGCTGCATGGCTGTCGTCAGCTCGTGTCGTGAGATGTTGGGTTAAGTCCCGCAACGAGCGCAACCCTTTTCCTTATTTGCCAGCGGGTTAAGCCGGGAACTTTAAGGATACTGCCAGTGACAAACTGGAGGAAGGCGGGGACGACGTCAAGTCATCATGGCCCTTACGACCAGGGCTACACACGTGCTACAATGGTCGGTACAAAGGGTTGCTACCTAGCGATAGGATGCTAATCTCAAAAAGCCGATCGTAGTCCGGATTGGAGTCTGCAACTCGACTCCATGAAGTCGGAATCGCTAGTAATCGCGGATCAGAATGCCGCGGTGAATACGTTCCCGGGCCTTGTACACACCGCCCGTCACACCATGGGAGTTTGTTGCACCAGAAGTAGGTAGTCTAACCGCAAGGAGGACGCTTACCACGGTGTGGCCGATGACTGGGGTGAAGTCGTAACAAGGTAGCCGTAGGGGAACCTGCGGCTGGATCACCTCCTTAACGAAAGATTGACGATTGGTAAGAATCCACAACAAGTTGTTCTTCATGACGATGTATCTGAGGGTCTGTAGCTCAGTTGGTTAGAGCACACGCTTGATAAGCGTGGGGTCACAAGTTCAAGTCTTGTCAGACCCACCATGACATACTCATACGATACATTGATCTAAATGATAAGCTGGGGACTTAGCTTAGTTGGTAGAGCGCCTGCTTTGCACGCAGGAGGTCAGGAGTTCGACTCTCCTAGTCTCCACCACGTATTCATTCGAATACGTAGTAAGCAAACGAGTTGATAGCTTATAGAGCTTAGTAATAAAGCTGTGTATACTGCACGCCTTGATTATTAAGCTCTGTGATTTATCACAGTTGACTGCGATCTGACGAAGACGTAGTGAATCATTAACAGCATATATTTGAGTTGAAATAATTTGTTCATACTCATAGAAAGAGCGGAAACGAGATAACGTAAGTTATTGAGTTGAAGTGATTGAAATGAGAACTAGCGAAATTAACTGAATCAAGCGTTTTGGTATATGAATTTGAATTGAAGCTGTACAGTGTTTAGATACACAGTACTTCAAACTGTAATGTTGAACGATCTACTTGTAGGATCGAACGACTGTTTGGGGTTGTATAGTCAAGTAATTAAGTGCATGTGGTGGATGCCTTGGCAGTCAGAGGCGATGAAAGACGTGATAGCCTGCGAAAAGCTCCGGGGAGGCGGCAAATATCCTGTGATCCGGAGATTTCTGAATGGGGGAACCCACCTATCATAAGATAGGTATTGCAACATGAATACATAGTGTTGCAAGGCAAACGCGGGGAAGTGAAACATCTCAGTACCCGTAGGAAAAGAAATCAATTGAGATTCCCTCAGTAGCGGCGAGCGAAAGGGGAAAAGCCCATTAAGTTATGTAAGCTTTAGTGGAATGCTCTGGGAAGTGCAACCATAGTAGGTGATAGTCCTGTACACGAAAGGGCTTACATGATGATGTCGAGTAGGGCGGGGCACGTGAAACCTTGTCTGAATATGGGGGGACCATCCTCCAAGGCTAAATACTCCTGACTGACCGATAGTGAACCAGTACCGTGAGGGAAAGGCGAAAAGAACCCCTGTGAGGGGAGTGAAATAGATCCTGAAACCGCATGCATACAAGCAGTGGGAGCCACTTCGTGTGGTGACTGCGTACCTTTTGTATAATGGGTCAGCGACTTACATTCAGTAGCAAGGTTAACCGAATAGGGGAGCCGTAGAGAAATCGAGTCTTAATAGGGCGTTTAGTTGCTGGGTGTAGACCCGAAACCAGGCGATCTATCCATGAGCAGGTTGAAGGTGAGGTAACACTTACTGGAGGACCGAACCCACTGTCGTTGAAAAGCCAGGGGATGACTTGTGGATAGGGGTGAAAGGCTAATCAAGCCTGGTGATAGCTGGTTCTCCCCGAAAGCTATTTAGGTAGCGCCTCGGACGAATACCATTGGGGGTAGAGCACTGTTTCGGCTAGGGGGTCATCCCGACTTACCAAACCGATGCAAACTCCGAATACCAATGAGTACTATCCGGGAGACAGACTGCGGGTGCTAACGTCCGTAGTCAAGAGGAAAACAATCCAGACCGCCAGCTAAGGTCCCTAAATCATAGTTAAGTGGGAAACGATGTGGGAAGGCATAGACAGCTAGGAGGTTGGCTTAGAAGCAGCCACCCTTTAAAGAAAGCGTAATAGCTCACTAGTCGAGTCGGCCTGCGCGGAAGATGTAACGGGGCTAAAACTATGTACCGAAGCTGCGGATTTGCAATTTATTGCAAGTGGTAGGGGAGCGTTCTGTAAGCCGATGAAGGTGGATTGAGAAGTCTGCTGGAGGTATCAGAAGTGCGAATGCTGACGTGAGTAACGATAAAACGGGTGAAAAACCCGTTCGCTGAAAGACCAAGGGTTCCAGTCCAACGTTAATCGGGGCTGGGTGAGTCGACCCCTAAGGCGAGGCCGAGAGGCGTAGTCGATGGGAAATTGGTTAATATTCCAATACTTCTGTGTAATGCGATGAGAGGACGGAGAAGGTTAAGTCAGCCTGGCGTTGGTTGTCCAGGTGGAAGATTGTAGGCATGTATCTTAGGCAAATCCGGGGTACTCTATGCTGAGAATCGATAGCAAGCTAGTTTACTAGCGAAGTGGCTGATACCATACTTCCAGGAAAAGTCTCTAAGCTTCAGTTACACAGGAATCGTACCCGAAACCGACACAGGTGGTCAGGTCGAGTAGACCAAAGCGCTTGAGAGAACTCTGCTGAAGGAACTAGGCAAAATGGTACCGTAACTTCGGGAGAAGGTACGCTGCCGGCGGTGATAGGACTTGCTCCTTGAGCTACTGGCAGCCTCAGAAACCAGGCCGCTGCAACTGTTTATTAAAAACATAGCACTCTGCAAACACGAAAGTGGACGTATAGGGTGTGATGCCTGCCCGGTGCTGGAAGGTTAATTGATGGGGTTAGCGTAAGCGAAGCTCTTGATCGAAGCCCCAGTAAACGGCGGCCGTAACTATAACGGTCCTAAGGTAGCGAAATTCCTTGTCGGGTAAGTTCCGACCTGCACGAATGGCATAATGATGGCGGCGCTGTCTCCAGCAGAGGCTCAGTGAAATCGAATTCGCCGTGAAGATGCGGTGTACCCGCGGCTAGACGGAAAGACCCCGTGAACCTTTACTGCAGCTTGACATTGAACTTTGATCTTACTTGTGTAGGATAGGTGGGAGGCTTTGAAGTAGAAACGCCAGTTTCTATGGAGCCGTCCTTGAAATACCACCCTGGTAATATTGAGGTTCTAACTCTGCTCCATTATCTGGAGCGAGGACCATGTCTGGTGGGTAGTTTGACTGGGGCGGTCTCCTCCTAAAGAGTAACGGAGGAGTACGAAGGTGCGCTCAGCGTGGTCGGAAATCACGCGTAGAGTATAAAGGCAAAAGCGCGCTTAACTGCGAGACCCACAAGTCGAGCAGGTACGAAAGTAGGTCTTAGTGATCCGGTGGTTCTGTATGGAAGGGCCATCGCTCAACGGATAAAAGGTACTCTGGGGATAACAGGCTGATACCGCCCAAGAGTTCATATCGACGGCGGTGTTTGGCACCTCGATGTCGGCTCATCTCATCCTGGGGCTGAAGCAGGTCCCAAGGGTATGGCTGTTCGCCATTTAAAGAGGTACGCGAGCTGGGTTTAGAACGTCGTGAGACAGTTCGGTCCCTATCTACCGTGGGCGTTGGAAATTTGAGAGGATCTGCTCCTAGTACGAGAGGACCAGAGTGGACGAACCTCTGGTGTACCGGTTGTGACGCCAGTCGCATCGCCGGGTAGCTATGTTCGGAAGGGATAACCGCTGAAAGCATCTAAGCGGGAAGCCTACCTCAAGATTAGATTTCCCAAGGACTTTATGTCCTCTAAAGAGCCGTTGAAGACTACAACGTTGATAGGTTGGATGTGGAAGTACGGTGACGTATGAAGCTGACCAATACTAATTACTCGTGAGGCTTGACTATACAACACCCAAACAGTTGGTGTTGTGGTTCAAATCATGACAAATAACTTGATTTAGTTAGATAAAACGCTAAACTGCACAAATTAAAGCAACTCAAATAGCTGTTAATAACTTCTTTGACCAAGCAAAGGCACGCAAATAATATATGCGAATAAGACCCAAGCAAAGTCACAACAGTTGTGCTGGCGACAATAGCAAGAGTGAACCACCTGATCCCTTCCCGAACTCAGAAGTGAAACCTCTTAGCGCTGATGGTAGTGTGGGGTTACCCATGTGAGAGTAAGTCATCGCCAGCTCATTATTCTAAACACCCCCTTCA
>NZ_JBWYIT010000024.1:0-2094 GCF_056779875.1 Acinetobacter sp. ANC_7634
ATCGTACGACGTAAGTTGAAGTCAGATTGAGACTTATCAAAGAACGAGTAGTTACCTAAGCTGTTTGCATGCCAAACTTCAACTTTAGCGCCTTCAATGATGTTACCTTCAGTATCTTTAACGATACCTTCAATAATTAAAGTTGGGATTTTGCCTTCTTCAGAACCATCATCCATACGTGCAAAACCAACTGATTCTGGTGCACCAGCGACATACAATGGACCTTCAATTGTACGTGGAGTACCACCTGTAATACCTGCTTCAGCATCTTTCTCATCTGCACGTAAATCAAGGAAATGCTCAAGACCTAAACCAGCAGCCAAAAGACCTAATTCGTTTGCTTGACCAGCATCAGTAAAGTACTCAAGACCTTTCCAAACTTCAGATTGGCTTAAATCTAAATCTTCAATCGCTTGGAATAAGTCAGATACTAAACGTACAACGATTTGCTGAACACGTTCATCAACAGGACCTGTTGCAGTATCAACGTTCATTTTTTTGACTAAAGCATTAATTTGTTCGCGGTTCATACTATTTCTCCTTAAGTATGCTTGCTGTGTGGTGGCTGACTTCTAATGTGTTTGAGCTCGCTGCCACAATCCTTGTTTAAAATGACGCTAAAAAACCTCTGGATGTATTCATGTCATGGCCTGAATCAATCAAGCCAAGACACTTAAAACTTAACGATCATCTTCACGGATAGAAGATGGGTGGCGATTTAACGCCATTACTTCGATATTCATATATGGGTAAAGCGGAAGACCTTGTAAAATTGAATGAAGCTCTTCATTGCTTTCGACATCAAAAATACTGATGTTTGAATACTGACCTGTGATTCGCCAGATATGACGCCACTTGCCTTGTTGCTGTAACTCTTGCGAATACGCCTTTTCAACAGCTTTAATCTCATTCGCTTTTTCAACTGGCATATCCAGTGGGATGTTCACATCCATTCGTACATGAAACAGCATGTCTCACTCCTGATGTATCACGTCGCTTATTTGCGGCGAAGGTTGTCAATCTTGTCTAAATCCAACTCAATACCTAAACCATTGCCTTGAGGCAGATGTAATTCGAAATCACGATATTGAAGCGGGGTCTTTAAAATTTCGTCAGTTAACAGCAATGGACCAAATAATTCAGTGCCATATGCCAAATTCTCAAAGGTCGAGAACAAATGTGCAGAAGCGATGGTGCCAACAGAACCTTCAAGCATCGTGCCACCATACAGATCTACACCAGCGAGGTTTGCAATGGTTGCTACATCACGACCTTCGAGTAGGCCACCAGACTGAGCAACTTTTACAGCAAACACAGAAGCAGCATTACGCTTCGCTAAACGATAAGCTGTACTTGGACCCATCAATGACTCATCCGCCATAATGGCAATATCAAAACGACGAGTTAAACGCTCCATGGCATCAATATTGTCAATCGCACATGGCTGTTCAATTAGATCCACACCGCCATCTTGCAGAAGCTGAATACCTTTGATCGCTTCTAACTCAGACCAAGCACGGTTCACATCGACACGGATAGAAATATCAGCACCTAACGCTTTTTTGATGGTGAGAACATGCTCAACATCTGCTTCTACAGCACGAGAACCAATTTTTAATTTAAAGAAGTTATGACGCTTAGCTTCGATCATCTTTTTCGCTTCAGCGATATCTTTATCCGTATCACCAGAAGCCAACACCCAAAGCACAGGGACGCTGTCACGCAGACGGCCACCTAACACTTCAGACAGAGGCAAGCCTAAACGTTGAGCTTGAATATCGAGTAAAGCAGTTTGAATGGCACATTTTGCAAAACGGTTGCCATTAATATTCTTCTTCAACACTTGCATAATTTGAGCAACGTTGAGATCAGTAAAAGTTTTGAGTAGTGGAGCAAAATAAGTATCGATATTGGTTTTGATACTTTCAGGGCTTTCTTCACCATAGCCTAAGCCACCGATGGTGGTTGCTTCGCCCCAACCAATGAAACCATCCGAAGTTTCGATTTTAATGAGGACTAAGGTTTGAGTTTGCATCGTTGCGACCGCCATCTTGTGTGGGCGGATCGTCGGGATTTCAACGAGCAAGGTTTCAA
>NZ_JBWYIT010000025.1:0-1236 GCF_056779875.1 Acinetobacter sp. ANC_7634
GGCAAGCTGTTAAGTTTGTCTTGTAATACTTGGTCAGCACGCAGCTTAGTATCAAACTCAACTAAAGTGACATGTTCAACAATACCAGCCAAGTCAATTGCCGCTTCAACACCAGAGTTACCACCACCGATCACAGCCACACGTTTGCCTTTGAACAATGGACCATCACAATGTGGGCAGTACGCAACACCACGTGTTTTGTATTCTTGCTCACCTGGTACATTCATTTCTCTCCAACGTGCACCTGTAGACAGGATGACCGTTTTCGATTCAAGTTTTGCACCATTCTCTAAAGTCACTTCAACTAAACCGTTGGCAGTTTCATCCGCACCTTTGATGTCAGACACACGTTGTAAGTTCATGATGTCGACACCGTATTCACGAACATGTGCTTCCATTTCAGCTGCAAACTTAGGACCTTGCGTCTTTTGCACTGATGTAAAGTTTTCAATATCCATGGTGTCCATGACCTGACCACCCATGCGCTCAGCAACGATTCCTGTACGGATACCTTTACGAGCCGCATAGATTGCAGATGTGTTACCTGCAGGACCACCACCGATCACAAGCACGTCAAATGCATCTTTGGCATTGAGTTTTTCAGCATCTTTCGCTGCAGAGTTAGTATCGAGCTTCGCAACAATTTCTTCCAATGTCATACGACCTTGACCAATATGTTCGTTGTCTTGGAACACCATTGGGACAGCCATGATTTTGCGTTCTTCAACTTCGTCTTGGAAGAATGCACCATCAATCATGGTTGCAGTTGTGCCAGGGTTGTAGATTGCGATCAAGTTAAGTGCTTGAACCACATCTGGACAGTTATGACAGCTTAAAGATACGAATACGTCAAAGTCAGATTTGATTTCTAAAGCTTTGATGGATGCTAATACTTCATCAGATACTTTTGGTGCATAACCAGAAGTTTGTAGCAATGCCAAAATCAAAGAAGTGAACTCATGACCCATTGGTAAACCTGCGAAGAAGACACGCGGTTCTTCACCTGCTTTTGCAATACCAAAGCTCGGCGCACGTTTATGTTGACCATCAAAACGAGCTGTGACGAATGGAGAAAGTGCTGCCACTTCTTCCACAAGTTCTTTGATTTTTGCAGATTTGTCTGAATCATTTAAAGTCGCAACCAATTCGATTGGACCTTCAAGGCGTTCTAAAAGCGTTTTTAATTGAGCTGAAGTATTTTGATCTAACATTGCTAACGTCTCCAAAGGAGTAATA
>NZ_JBWYIT010000026.1:0-1202 GCF_056779875.1 Acinetobacter sp. ANC_7634
AGGAAGATCTCATGGCTAAGGCTAAGTTTGAACGTAATAAGCCACACGTTAACGTGGGCACAATCGGTCACGTTGACCATGGTAAAACAACTTTAACTGCTGCTATCGCAACTGTATGTGCGAAGAAATTCGGTGGTGAAGCTAAAGACTACGCTGCAATCGACTCTGCACCAGAAGAAAAAGCACGTGGTATTACAATTAATACATCACACGTAGAATACGATTCTCCAACTCGTCACTACGCTCACGTAGACTGCCCGGGCCACGCCGATTATGTTAAAAACATGATTACTGGTGCTGCTCAAATGGACGGCGCGATCCTTGTATGTGCTGCGACTGATGGTCCAATGCCACAAACTCGTGAACACATCCTTCTTTCTCGCCAAGTAGGTGTTCCATACATCGTTGTATTCTTAAACAAATGTGACCTTGTAGACGACGAAGAGCTTCTTGAGCTAGTTGAAATGGAAGTTCGTGAACTTCTTTCTACTTATGACTTCCCAGGCGATGACACTCCAGTTATCCGTGGTTCTGCTCTTGCTGCACTTAACGGTGAAGCTGGCCAGTTCGGTGAAGATGCAGTTGTTGCTCTTGTTGAAGCGCTTGACACTTACATCCCAGAGCCAGAGCGTGCTATTGATAAAGCATTCTTAATGCCAATTGAAGACGTATTCTCTATTTCTGGTCGTGGTACAGTAGTAACTGGCCGTGTAGAAGCTGGTATCGTGAAAGTAGGCGAAGAAGTTGAAATCGTAGGTATCAAAGACACAGTTAAAACTACAGTAACTGGCGTTGAAATGTTCCGTAAACTTCTAGACGAAGGTCGTGCGGGCGAGAACTGTGGTATCTTATTACGTGGTACTAAGCGTGAAGACGTACAACGTGGTCAAGTACTTTCTAAACCAGGTGCGATCAAGCCACACACTAAATTCGATGCAGAAGTATACGTACTTTCTAAAGAAGAAGGTGGTCGTCACACTCCATTCCTTAACGGTTACCGTCCACAGTTCTACTTCCGTACAACTGACGTAACTGGCGCGATTCAATTGCAAGAAGGCGTTGAAATGGTTATGCCTGGTGACAACGTAGAAATGTCAGTAGAATTAATCCACCCAATCGCAATGGACCCAGGTCTACGTTTTGCGATCCGTGAAGGTGGTCGTACAGTTGGTGCTGGTGTTGTTGCTAAAGTAACTGCATAA
>NZ_JBWYIT010000027.1:0-1151 GCF_056779875.1 Acinetobacter sp. ANC_7634
CACCACAACCGCATCACCTTTACGCTGTGGAATAGTCACAGGCACGATTTCTTGATCAAAGAAACCGCGTGCTTGCGCTGCAGCCGTACGTTGTTGGCTGGTTAAAGCAAATTGGTCTTGATCAGCACGGCTAATGTTGAACTGTTCAGCCACATTTTCAGCCGTTTGCGGCATGGTTTCAACACCATACATTTCTTTAAGCTTCGGGTTGATAAAACGCCAGCCCATGGTAGTGTCTTCAATCTTTTGACTACGACCAAATGCACTCTCAGATTTACCCATCACAAATGGTGCACGTGACATGGATTCAACACCACCTGCCACAATCACGTCAGCTTCGCCTGCTTTAATGGCACGCGCGGCCATTGCCACAGTATCGAGTGATGAACCACATAAACGGTTGACTGTGGTTGCAGGTACTGTATAAGGAATACCTGCTAAAAGCGCCGACATACGACCGACGTTACGATTATCTTCACCGGCTTGGTTGGCACAACCAAATAAAACGTCATCGACGACATTCCAATCCACAGAAGGGTTACGTTCCATTAAGGCTTTTAATGGCACTGCACCTAAGTCATCCGCACGGACAGGGGCTAAACCACCGGCATAACGACCAAAAGGCGTACGGATGGCATCAATGATGTATGCGTTTTTCATTTATTAAATCCTTGTTAGCAAGCCCCTCCCTTTTTTAAAGGGAGGTTGGGAGGGATTTTAAAAAATATGATTTATTCCTAAGAATCCCCCTAAATCCCCCTTTATAAACGGGGACTTCCTCTTTATTTATAGTGTTGCATCAATGAGTTTGGCACCCGTCATCGATTGAAGCTCTTCAAAAGATAAGCCTTCAACTTTCTCAATCACTTTCATGCCTTCAGGTGTTACATCAATCACACAAAGGTCAGTATAGATACGATCTACACACTTTAAGCCTGTCGCAGGATAAGTCAGCTCAGCAACGATTTTAGGTTCGCCTTTTTTAGTGACATGATCGGTGGTAATAAAGACTTTTTTCGCACCCACGGCTAAGTCCATTGCACCACCCACAGCAGGGATGGCATCAGGTGCACCGGTATGCCAGTTTGCAAGATCACCATTTTCAGCGACTTGGAAAGCACCCAAGACTGCGATGTCTAAATGACCACCAC
>NZ_JBWYIT010000028.1:0-982 GCF_056779875.1 Acinetobacter sp. ANC_7634
GCATCAGGTGCACCGGTATGCCAGTTTGCAAGATCACCATTTTCAGCGACTTGGAAAGCACCCAAGACTGCGATGTCTAAATGACCACCACGCATCATTGCAAATGAATCACCATGATGGAAGAAAGCTCCGCCTTCTAGCAGGGTTACAAACTCTTTACCCGCATTAATTAACTCAGGGTCACGGTCTTCTTCCGCAGGGGGTGGACCAAAGGCCAATAAACCATTTTCAGAATGTAAAAAGACATCTTTGTCAGAAGGTAAGTAACTCGAGATCTTGGTCGGTAAACCAATGCCAAGGTTGACATAAGCACCATCAGGAATATCTTGTGCAACACGTTCTGCAATTTGATCACGGGTTAATTTTTGATAACTCATTTTATTTCTCCAATCTCAAATTACTGCGCAGGTTGAACTTGTACAACGTGTTGTACAAAGATCCCTGGGGTGATGATGTGTTCAGGATCTAAGGCACCGAGTTCCACGACTTCTGATACTTGTGCGATGGTGATATCTGCTGCCATGGCCATAATTGGACCAAAGTTACGTGCAGATTTACGGTACACCAAGTTCCCCCAGCGATCGCCCTTATGCGCTTTAATTAACGCAAAGTCAGCTTTGATTGGATTTTCTAAAACGTAGTCTTTACCTTCATAATTCATGGTTGGTTTGCCTTCAGCAAGCAAAGTACCAAAACCTGTTGGTGTGTAGATTGGACCTAAGCCCATACCCGCCGCTTGAATACGGCAAGCCAAGTTGCCTTGCGGTACAAGTTCTAACTCGATTTTGCCTGCACGGTAGAGTTCATCGAAGACATAAGAGTCAGACTGACGAGGAAAAGAACAGATGATTTTACGTACAGCGCCTGCTTGTAACAGTTTAGCCAAGCCGTAATCACCATTACCTGCGTTGTTGTTGACGATCACTAAGTCTTTAATACCGAGTTCAATTAAGCCATCGATGAGTTCAGCAGGCTGACCTGC
>NZ_JBWYIT010000029.1:0-806 GCF_056779875.1 Acinetobacter sp. ANC_7634
GTGGTGGTCATTTAGACATCGCAGTCTTGGGTGCTTTCCAAGTCGCTGAAAATGGTGATCTTGCAAACTGGCATACCGGTGCACCTGATGCGATCCCTGCTGTGGGTGGTGCAATGGACTTAGCCGTGGGTGCGAAGAAAGTCTTTATTACCACCGATCATGTGACGAAAAAAGGCGAACCTAAAATCGTTGCTGAGCTGACTTATCCTGCGACAGGTTTGAAATGTGTGGACCGCATTTATACGGACCTTTGTGTGATTGATGTGACGGCAGATGGCATGAAAGTCATTGAGAAAGTTGAAGGCTTATCTTTTGAAGAGCTTCAATCGATGACGGGTGCCAAACTCATTGATGCCACTCAGGCTTAAGACTAGTTTTAGGATCTTACACTATGAAAAACGCATACATCATTGATGCCATCCGTACGCCTTTTGGTCGTTATGCCGGTGGTTTAGCCCCTGTCCGTGCGGATGATTTAGGTGCAGTGCCATTAAAAGCCTTAATGGAACGTAACCCTTCTGTGGATTGGAATGTCGTCGATGACGTTTTATTTGGCTGTGCCAACCAAGCCGGTGAAGATAATCGTAACGTCGGTCGTATGTCGGCGCTTTTAGCAGGTATCCCTTATACAGTACCTGCAACCACAGTCAACCGTTTATGTGGTTCATCACTCGATACCGTAGCAATGGCCGCGCGTGCCATTAAAGCTGGTGAGGCTGACGTGATTGTGGCAGGTGGTGTTGAATCCATGTCACGTGCACCATTTGTGATGGGTAAATCTGAGAGTGCATTTGGTCGTAGTCAAA
>NZ_JBWYIT010000030.1:0-607 GCF_056779875.1 Acinetobacter sp. ANC_7634
ACGTACGGCTGCAGCGCAAGCACGCGGTTTCTTTGATCAAGAAATCGTGCCTGTGACTATTCCACAGCGTAAAGGTGATGCGGTTGTGGTGGCAAAAGATGAACATCCTCGTGCAACCACCCTCGAGGCCTTAACCAAGTTAAAACCTGTTGTAAAAACAGACGGTACAGTAACCGCAGGTAATGCATCAGGCATTAACGATGGTGCTGCTGCGATTCTGATTGCTTCTGATGCAGCTGTAGAAAAATATGGTTTAAAACCTCGTGCCAAAGTGATTGGTGCAACCACTGTTGGGGTTGAACCTCGCATTATGGGCTTTGGTCCGGCACCTGCGATTAAAAAACTGTTAGCACAAACCGCTTTAACACTAGAGCAAATGGATGTGATTGAGCTGAACGAAGCGTTTGCAGCACAAGCATTGGCGTGTACACGTGACCTAGGTTTAGCCGACGATGATGCACGTGTAAACCCAAATGGCGGTGCAATTGCACTAGGTCATCCATTGGGTGCATCAGGTGCGCGTTTGGTGACGACTGCACTGAATCAACTTGAAGCAACTGGTGGCAAATATGCATTGTGCTCTATGTGTATCGGTGTGGGTCAAGGC
>NZ_JBWYIT010000031.1:0-542 GCF_056779875.1 Acinetobacter sp. ANC_7634
ATGAGTTCGCTGGCTTGGCGTTCTTGGTCCTTGTGGGTTGCTTGGTTGGTGTCTGTCTTGTGTTTTGGTGTCCATTGGCTGCGTTGTAGCAGTTGTTGGACTTGTTGGTCTAAGTCTTTGGGTAGGTTGTTTTGGTTGTAGTAGCGTTTGCCAACAATGAGGAATTCTTGGTCAACTCCGCTGTGTTGTTCAATTTCTGGATGGCCATCGAGTTTGAACCAGTAGCCGACTTGGCTGTCTCTGACGCTGGCTTTGGCGATGAATTGTTTGCTTTGTCCAGCGTAGTAGTCGCTGAGGTGTTGGTTGAGTTTTTCAACTTGGCTGTTGCCTGAGGCGGTGGCTTGGTCTTCGCCTTTGAGGTCTTGGATCCATGCAGGGCTGATGTGCCATGCTTGTTCGAGGCCTAGGCTGGCATTGTCTTGGTGGTCACTGTGTTGGTGTTTACTTTGGACTGAGCCTGCGCCTTCTTCTTGTTCGAGGGCTGTGGCTTGCCAGCGTTGTAGGTGGACTGCGGTGGGTTGTAGGCTACGTTGTCCGATAAA
>NZ_JBWYIT010000032.1:0-536 GCF_056779875.1 Acinetobacter sp. ANC_7634
GCCTCTACTGCTGCTTCGGCATCTGCCAATACTTGTTCGTACTCATCTGCTATGCCATCTTCGTTTTCATCATTTACTGCTGGTAAAGTGATGTCGACTAGATCATCTAAGCGTGCATCCAGTGCGTCTTTGTCTGCTCCTTCTGGAAGTGCATCAACTTTCGCTTGTGCATCTTCTTTAGCAGTAAGCGCATCATCACGTGCTTGAGTCAGCTCAGCAAGTTCTGTTGGGGTGATTAAACCATCTGATTCCGCATCTGCTAGTGCTTGCTCTGCCTCTGCATATGCTGCTTCTGCCGCCTCTACTGCCTCTGTCGCTTCTTCAAGTGCTGCAACTGCATCATCCACACCATCTTCGTTTTCATCATTTACTGCTGGTAAAGTGATATCAACCAGATCATTTAAACGATCTTGTAGCGCATCTTTTTCTGCTTGTACTGCCTCAGGTAATGCTGTCACTTTTGTTTGTGCTTCTGTTTTCGCAGCAAGTGCATCATCACGTACTTGAGTCAGTGCAGTAAGTTCTGTTGGGGTGAT
>NZ_JBWYIT010000033.1:0-524 GCF_056779875.1 Acinetobacter sp. ANC_7634
CACCACAACCGCATCACCTTTACGCTGTGGAATAGTCACAGGCACGATTTCTTGATCAAAGAAACCGCGTGCTTGCGCTGCAGCCGTACGTAGTTGGCTGGTTAAAGCAAATTGGTCTTGATCAGCACGGCTAATATTGAACTGTTCAGCCACGTTTTCAGCCGTTTGCGGCATGGTTTCAACACCATACATTTCTTTAAGCTTCGGGTTGATAAAACGCCAGCCCATGGTGGTGTCTTCAATCTTTTGACTACGACCAAATGCACTCTCAGATTTACCCATCACAAATGGGGCACGTGACATAGATTCAACACCACCTGCCACAATCACGTCAGCTTCACCAGCTTTAATGGCACGCGCGGCCATTGCTACGGTATCGAGTGATGAACCACATAAACGATTGACTGTGGTTGCAGGTACTGTATAAGGAATCCCTGCTAAAAGCGCCGACATACGACCGACGTTACGATTATCTTCACCGGCTTGGTTGGCACAGCCAAATAAAACGTCATCGACGACATTCC
>NZ_JBWYIT010000034.1:0-512 GCF_056779875.1 Acinetobacter sp. ANC_7634
ATGAATTGGTAGAGGCAATTGCTGCTAAAAATGGTGTGATCAGTCCAGCAACGCAAGCTCAATTACAAGCGATCAAAGATCAATTAGATGCGTTGAAAGATACAGCACAAGGCTTGGTAGATGCATTACCTGCATCAGCAGCTAAAGATGATCTAGATGCTCGTTTAGATGCTCTAGATACAGCTTTACCAGTAATTAATGATTTAAATGGTGATGGTGTTGTTGATGCTGCCGAAGCTGCGATTGCAGCAGCAACACAAGCGGTTCAAACTGCAGAAGCTAAGCATGATGAATTGGTAGAGGCAATTGATGCTAAAAATGGTGTAATCAGTCCAGCAACGCAAGCTCAATTACAAGCGATCAAAGATCAATTAGATGTATTGAAAGATACAGCACAAGGCTTGGTAGATGCATTACCTGAATCAGCAGCTAAAGATAGCTTAGATGCTCGTTTAGATGCTCTAGATACAGTTGTACCAGCAGTGAACGATACAGATAGCAATGGTATTGCT
>NZ_JBWYIT010000035.1:0-434 GCF_056779875.1 Acinetobacter sp. ANC_7634
CAAGAGCATGATCGCTTGTTTAAAAGCCGCGGCTTTGCTTTGGTCTTCGCTCTCTAAGTTCTTGAGATAGCCCTGTAGGTTTTCGAGTAAGTTCAGTGGATCAGTTTGTTGATTTTGTGCCACTTCACTCAAAGCTTTGGCGTTGTTTAAGCTACTTTCGAGTTGTTGTTTGGCTTCGCTTGCATCTAAATGGTTTGCTTTGGCTTGTTCTTGTTTGTAGGTGGAGATGAGTATGCCTTCGCCTGCTCGTACTGCACCCCATTGGTCTGTTCTAAGTTCGAAGCCTTCGCCGCGTCCTTCACTTTCTGCTGTTGCTTTGGGATGACTGAGATTCCCTAGGTTAAGTTGGCTCGCCCCGTGGGTGTTTTGCAGTTGGGTGGAGATTTGTCCTGTGGTGTCATCAAAGCGGAGTTGTCCATAACCTTCGCCTTGGA
>NZ_JBWYIT010000036.1:0-424 GCF_056779875.1 Acinetobacter sp. ANC_7634
GCAATTGCCTCTACCAATTCATCATGCTTAGCTTCTGCAGTTTGAACCGCTTGTGTTGCTGCTGCAATCGCGGCATCAACATCATCAGCAATACCATTGCTATCTGTATCGTTCACTGCTGGTACAACTGTATCAAGAGCATCTAAACGAGCATCTAAGCTATCTTTAGCTGCTGATGCAGGTAATGCATCAACCAAGCCTTGTGCTGTACCTTTCAACGCATCCAATTGATCTTTGATCGCTTGTAATTGAGCTTGCATTGCTGGACTGATTACACCATTTTTAGCAGCAATTGCCTCTACCAATTCATCATGCTTAGCTTCTGCAGTTTGAACCGCTTGTGTTGCTGCTGCAATCGCGGCATCAACATCATCAGCAATACCATTGCTATCTGTATCGTTCACTGCTGGTACAACTGTATCTA
>NZ_JBWYIT010000037.1:0-395 GCF_056779875.1 Acinetobacter sp. ANC_7634
CGTTGTTGTTGACGATCACTAAGTCTTTAATACCGAGTTCAATTAAGCCATCGATGAGTTCAGCAGGCTGACCTGCAGTACCAAACCCACCAATCATAATGGTTGAACCGTCTTTAATTTGGGAGAGGGCTTCGGTTAAAGTCTTTTGAGATTTATCAATCATAGCGTTTTATAGATAAAGCTATCTATATCCTTTTCGGTCTTGCAAAAATTTAAACAAATCAAAATGATTAGATTTGGATTGGTCTAAATTCTTTAGTTGAATGAGATAAAGGATGGATGAGAAATCCATCCCTTAATTATTTTTAAGCTGATGCGCGGCGGCGTTCAACTTCAGTAGAAGGCGCACCTTCAACGTCTTTCACTAATTCAATGTCAAATTGAATATGTTTGAA
>NZ_JBWYIT010000038.1:0-388 GCF_056779875.1 Acinetobacter sp. ANC_7634
CAGTACCTTATAAACAAATCATCATTGCCACTGGTGAAGGCGCGAAAGCATCACTGTCAGCGTTTGATTACATCATTCGTTCTGGACAGTAGTTCAATCATATTCTTTAAATAAGAAGTTCTTAGTTTTGTAGTTTACAGAGGTTGAAGATGCTAACACTTCAGCCTCTTTTTTTTTGTAATCATTCCCTTGCTTTATATTATTTGTTAAATCAAATCTATATTTTATTTGTAATTTTATTTCACAATAAATGGGTGTTTTGTGTAACAGGACCTGTTTATCGTGTCTGTTTTTTGTTTAAATATTAAGAAATTCTTTAGCCTTATTAAATTATAAAAGACAGATAATAACCATGCTTGCCAACATCTTTTCGGCATTGGAACAGCTC
>NZ_JBWYIT010000039.1:0-369 GCF_056779875.1 Acinetobacter sp. ANC_7634
TGCTACAACGCAGCCAATGGACACCAAAACACAAGACAGACACCAACCAAGCAACCCACAAGGACCAAGAACGCCAAGCCAGCGAACTCATCCTACAACGACGCAACATCAAAACCGTACCCGAATACAACCCACTACAACATCGACCTAGCACCCATCCGCAACGCGCCAAAGTGGTGGGACCTGCAGGAGAAGAAATCCATGTCGATGAATGGGGACGCATCAAAGTACGCTTCCTGTTTACCCGAGCAGAAGACCACCAATTTGATGGCGGTGCAGGCAGTAACAACAACGATACCGATTCAGCTTGGGTCGATGTACTGACCCCATGGGCAGGCGAAGGCTATGGCGCACGCTTCCTTCCTCGAA
>NZ_JBWYIT010000040.1:0-297 GCF_056779875.1 Acinetobacter sp. ANC_7634
ACGACTTTCTGACTCGCTTACTACGCAGTGAAGGCATTAACTGGCTCATTGATGAAGCCCAACCGATTGTACCGAGCAACAACAGCCCGATCGAAGCACAAAAGCTCCGCCTGATTGATGACAACAGCCAATACCAAGCGCTTAACCGACGCAACATCCGCTACCACCGTAGTGATGCGACAGAACAATTTGATACCATCACCAGTTTTATCGGACAACGTAGCCTACAACCCACCGCAGTCCACCTACAACGCTGGCAAGCCACAGCCCTCGAACAAGAAGAAGGCGCAGGCTCAG
>NZ_JBWYIT010000041.1:0-280 GCF_056779875.1 Acinetobacter sp. ANC_7634
CAGTTGTATCTACAGTTAATTTGCCATCCGCAGTTTCAGTAGCAGTATTACCCACCGCATCTTTCGCTTCAGCTTTAACTGTATATTCACCTTCTGGTAATTCTTCAGTCGGTGTGAACGACCAGTTACCTTCTGGATCTACAGTCGCATCACCTGTTGCTACAGGGTTGCCATCTTTGTCTAAGATTTCAACTTTTACTGTTGCACCTGGCTCAGTCTTACCTGAGATTGTTGGTGTAGTATCGTTTGTTGGCTTAAGCTCATCGATGGTTAATTCAGG
>NZ_JBWYIT010000042.1:0-278 GCF_056779875.1 Acinetobacter sp. ANC_7634
TTGTAGCGCATCTTTTTCTGCTTGTACTGCCTCAGGTAATGCTGTCACTTTTGTTTGTGCTTCTGTTTTCGCAGCAAGTGCATCATCACGTGCTTGAGTCAATGCAGTAAGTTCTGTTGGCGTGATGAGGCCATTGGCATTTGCATCGATCAGCGCTTGTTCTGCCGCAGCGTATGCTGCTTCAGCCGCCTCTACTGCTGCTTCGGCATCTGCCAATACTTGTTCGTACTCATCTGCTATGCCATCTTCGTTTTCATCATTTACTGCTGGTAAAGTGA
>NZ_JBWYIT010000043.1:0-268 GCF_056779875.1 Acinetobacter sp. ANC_7634
GTCAATATACAGCATTAACCACAATGCCTGTAGGTTATGGCTGCCCACCAGAAGGTACAACTCAGTTTGTATTAGACAAACTTGGTCGTCACGGTAACCGCCCTTCACATGTGCATTACTTCGTCACTGCACCTGGCTACCGTAAATTAACTACGCAGTTCAACATCGAAGGTGATAAATACCTTTGGGATGACTTTGCATTTGCAACGCGTGATGGCTTAGTGGCAACTGCTGTAGACGTAACTGATGAAGCTGAAATTGCTCGTCG
>NZ_JBWYIT010000044.1:0-264 GCF_056779875.1 Acinetobacter sp. ANC_7634
TGGCTGGTATTGTTGAACATGTCACTTTAGTTGAGTTTGATACTAAGCTGCGTGCTGACCAAGTATTACAAGACAAACTTAACAGCTTGCCAAATACCACTGTCATCAAAAATGCGTTGTCTACAGAAGTAGTCGGTGATGGCAAACAAGTGACTGCACTGAAATACAAAGATCGTGCGACGGATGAAGAACACACAGTCGAATTGGCGGGGATCTTCGTACAAATCGGTTTGTTACCCAACACGGATTTCTTAAAAGAAACTC
>NZ_JBWYIT010000045.1:0-258 GCF_056779875.1 Acinetobacter sp. ANC_7634
ACACAAGCGGTTCAAACTGCAGAAGCTAAGCATGATGAATTGGTAGAGGCAATTGCTGCTAAAAATGGTGTGATCAGTCCAGCAACGCAAGTTCAATTACAAGCGATCAAAGATCAATTAGATGCGTTTAAAGGTACAGCACAAGGCTTGGTTGATGCATTACCTGCATCAGCAGCTAAAGATAGCTTAGATGCTCGTTTAGATGCTCTAGATACAGTTGTACCAGCAGTGAACGATACAGATAGCAATGGTATTGCT
>NZ_JBWYIT010000046.1:0-246 GCF_056779875.1 Acinetobacter sp. ANC_7634
TCACTTTACCAGCAGTAAATGATGAAAACGAAGATGGTGTGGATGATGCAGTTGCAGCACTTGAAGAAGCGACAGAGGCAGTAGAGGCGGCTGAAGCAGCATATGCTGAGGCAGAGCAAGCACTAGCAGATGCAGAATCAGATGGTTTAATCACGCCAACAGAACTTGCTGAGCTGACTCAAGCACGTGATGATGCGCTTACTGCTAAAGAAGATGCACAAGCGAAAGTTGATGCACTTCCAGAAG
>NZ_JBWYIT010000047.1:0-224 GCF_056779875.1 Acinetobacter sp. ANC_7634
ATGAATTGGTAGAGGCAATTGCTGCTAAAAATGGTGTAATCAGTCCAGCAACGCAAGCTCAATTACAAGCGATCAAAGATCAATTAGATGCATTGAAAGGTACAGCACAAGGCTTGGTTGATGCATTACCTGCATCAGCAGCTAAAGATGATCTAGATGCTCGTTTAGATGCTCTAGATACAGTTGTACCAGCAGTGAACGATACAGATAGCAATGGTATTGCT
>NZ_JBWYIT010000048.1:0-224 GCF_056779875.1 Acinetobacter sp. ANC_7634
ATGAATTGGTAGAGGCAATTGCTGCTAAAAATGGTGTAATCAGTCCAGCAACGCAAGCTCAATTACAAGCGATCAAAGATCAATTAGATGCGTTGAAAGGTACAGCACAAGGCTTGGTTGATGCATTACCTGAATCAGCAGCTAAAGATGATCTAGATGCTCGTTTAGATGCTCTAGATACAGTTGTACCAGCAGTGAACGATACAGATAGCAATGGTATTGCT
>NZ_JBWYIT010000049.1:0-221 GCF_056779875.1 Acinetobacter sp. ANC_7634
CGTGATGATGCACTTGCTGCGAAAACAGAAGCACAAACAAAAGTGACAGCATTACCTGAGGCAGTACAAGCAGAAAAAGATGCGCTACAAGGTCGTTTAAATGATCTGGTTGATATCACTTTACCAACAGTAAATGACGAAGATGAAGATGGTGTTGTTGATGATATTGGAGAAGCTCTAGCAGCGGCTGAAGCAGCAGTAGAGGCAGCAGAAGCAGCATA
>NZ_JBWYIT010000050.1:0-218 GCF_056779875.1 Acinetobacter sp. ANC_7634
GCAACGCAAGCTCAATTACAAGCGATCAAAGATCAATTAGATGCATTGAAAGGTACAGCACAAGGCTTGGTAGATGCATTACCTGAATCAGCAGCTAAAGATAGCTTAGATGCTCGTTTAGATGCTTTAGATACAGTTGTACCAGCAGTGAACGATACAGATAGCAATGGTATTGCTGATGATGTTGATGCCGCGATTGCAGCAGCAACACAAGCGGT
>NZ_JBWYIT010000051.1:0-216 GCF_056779875.1 Acinetobacter sp. ANC_7634
GGCAGTAGAGGCGGCAGAAGCAGCATATGCAGAGGCAGAGCAAGCACTAGCAGATGCCGAATCAGATGGTTTAATCACCCCAACAGAACTTACTGAGCTGACTCAAGCACGTGATGATGCACTTGCTGCTAAAGAAGATGCACAAGCGAAAGTTGATGCACTTCCAGAAGGAGCAGACAAAGACGCACTGGATGCACGCTTAGATGATCTAGTCGA